>CAZFQM010000178.1:0-4160 GCA_964520995.1 uncultured Oscillospiraceae bacterium | reverse complement strand
ATTTCTTTGATGGATTCCGCACCTCTCATGAGATTCAAAAAATCGAAATGTGGGACTACGATGATTTGGCTGAAATGGTAGATATGGATGCTGTAAACGCATTCCGTAAGCGTGCCTTGAATCCGGAGCACCCTGTTCTCCGCGGTACTGCGCAAAACCCCGACATCTTCTTCCAGGCACGCGAAGCTTGTAACGAATACTACAATGCGATTCCGGGCATTGTCGAGAACTACATGAACACCGTTAACGCGAAAATCGGCACCGATTATAAGCTCTTTAACTACTACGGTGCTGCCGATGCAGAGCATATCATCATTGCAATGGGCTCTGTTTGCGACACCATCGAGGAAACAATTGATTACCTCAATGCCAAAGGCGGAAAGGTCGGTCTGGTAAAGGTAAGATTGTATCGTCCGTTCTCCGCAAAGCATTTGATCGATGCTATCCCGGATTCAGTAAAAACTATCAGCGTTCTCGACAGAACCAAGGAACCGGGCGCTTTGGGCGAGCCGCTTTATCTTGACGTTGTTGCCGCTCTCAAGGGCAGCAAATTCAACAACGTGGACATTCTGTCCGGTCGTTACGGTTTAGGTTCTAAAGATACAACACCGGCACAGATCATTGCAACCTACAAAAACACCACCAAGAAAGAGTTCACCATCGGTATCAACGATGACGTTACCAACCTCTCCTTGGCTTGCGATGAGAACCCGGATACCACTCCCGCAGGAACCACCAACTGTAAATTCTGGGGTCTCGGCGCAGACGGTACGGTCGGTGCAAACAAAAACTCCATCAAGATCATCGGCGACCACACCGATATGTATGCGCAGGCATATTTCTCCTATGACTCCAAAAAATCCGGCGGTGTTACCATTTCGCATCTGCGTTTCGGTAAATCCCCGATTAAATCCACCTACTTGATCAACAAAGCAAGCTTTGTTGCTTGCCACAATCCTGCTTATATCACCAAGTATGAAATGGTACAGGATATCGTTCCGGGCGGAAGCTTCCTGCTCAACTGCGGCTGGAACGAGGAAGAGATTGAGAAGCATCTTCCGGGTCAGGTAAAAAGATATATTGCACAAAACAACATTCATTTCTACACCATCGACGGCGTTTCCATCGCAAAAGAGCTGGGACTCGGCGGAAGAGTAAACACCATTTTGCAGGCTGCTTTCTTTAAAATCGCCAACATTATCCCGGTTGATGATGCCGTGAAATTCATGAAAGATGCCGCTACCGCTTCCTACAGCAAGAAGGGTGACGCAATCGTTGCAATGAACCACAACGCCATTGACCGTGGTGTCCGGGACGTAAAAGAATTCACCGTTCCGGCTGCTTGGGCAGATGCTGCCGATACCGATCTGACCGTTGTTGCTTCCGGCGATAACAAGAAGCTGATCGACTTCGTAAACGACATCGTCATCCCTGTTAACAACCAAATGGGAGACAAGCTTCCCGTTTCCACCTTTACCGGAGACCGTGCCGACGGTACTTTCCCGCAGGGAACTGCTGCTTTCGAAAAACGCGGTGTTGCGGTAGACGTTCCGTGCTGGAATTCTCAAAATTGTATTCAATGTAACTTCTGCTCTTATGTATGTCCGCACGCTTGTATCCGTCCGTATGTACTGACAGAGGAGGAAATGAAGAATGCGCCCGCAGATATGAAATTTGTTCCGATGACCGGTATGCCGGGCTACTATTTTGCAATGACCATCTCGGTTCTTGATTGTACCGGATGCGGTTCCTGCGTCAATGTATGTCCGGGCAAGAAGGGCGAGAAGGCTCTGGAGCTCAAATCTCTGGAATCTCAGCTTGCACAGCAGGAAGGCTTTGCTTACGGCTTCTCTCTGCCGGTAAAACCCGAGGTCAGCGAGAAATTCAAAGAAACAACCGTAAAGGGCAGCCAGTTCAAACAGCCGTTGCTTGAATTCTCGGGCGCTTGCGCAGGCTGTGGCGAGACACCTTATGCGAAGCTTGCTACTCAGCTCTACGGCGACAGAATGTATATCGCCAATGCAACCGGATGTTCCTCCATCTGGGGTGGCTCCGCACCTGCAACGCCTTACACCACAAACAAGGATGGCTTCGGACCTGCTTGGGCGAACTCTTTGTTTGAGGATAACGCAGAATACGGCTACGGTATCTATCTTGCACAGGCTACCTTGAGAAATCATTTGATCAACAAGGTTCTTGAGCTTTCCAAGGTTGCCGAAAAGGCAGAAGTGAAAGCCGTTTGTGAAGAGTACCTGGCTACCGTAAACGACGGTAATGCCAACAAAGCAGCCACCAAGGCTTTGATTGCCGAGTTGGAGAGCTGCGGCTGTGATGCTGCAAAAGAAATCCTGGCAGACAAGGATTATCTTGCTAAGAAATCGGTATGGATTCTCGGCGGAGACGGCTGGGCATACGATATCGGCTTCGGCGGCTTAGACCATGTAATCGCCAGCGGCGAGGATGTAAACATCCTGGTATTCGATACCGAGGTTTACTCCAACACCGGCGGTCAATCCTCCAAATCCACTCCTACCGGTGCAGTTGCTCAGTTCGCAGCTTCCGGTAAAGAGGTTAAGAAGAAAGATCTTGCTCAGATTGCCATGAGCTATGGCTATGTATATGTTGCTCAGGTTGCTATGGGTGCCGATTACAATCAATGTATGAAAGCATTTGTAGAAGCGGAAAGCTATCACGGTCCGTCTCTCATCATCGCTTATGCTCCTTGTATCAACCATGGTATCAAGATCGGTATGAGCAAAGCACAGACCGAGGAGAAACGTGCTGTAGAAGCAGGTTACTGGCACTTGTTCCGGTTTGACCCGAGAACCGCTGCAGAGGGCAAAAATCCGTTTACTCTCGACAGCAAAGCGCCGACCGCAAGCTACAAAGACTTCATCATGGGTGAGGTTCGTTACAACGCGCTGGCTCGTCAAAATCCGGAAAGAGCGGAAGCATTGTTCGCAAAATCCGAGAAAAACGCAATGGATAAGTACAACCATTTGCTGAAGCTTGCAAAGCTGTATGATGTAGAGTAATCTCAGGTTTTACAGCGTATCCGTGCAAAAGAAGCTCGCAGTAAGGATAAATGGGCTCTTACTGCGAGCTTTATTCTATCAAAATGCAATCGGGCTCAAACCGATGAGTGTATCAATGAGGTGATATTGCTATGGCAAAAGCATTTGTATTCTACAATCCGCTTGCCGGAAACGGTATGCAGGAATAGAACCTGTCTGCACTGACAGACGATTGCAAGGACGAGGTTATCTTTTGCAACATGACCGATACAGAGGCTTACGAAAAAGCGCTGTTTTCCCTAAAACCGGAGGATTATATTATTCTCTGCGGCGGAGACGGCACCTTGAACCGTTTTATCAATCTGACAGACAAGGCGCCGCTTGACAATGAAATCTATTATTATCCCTGCGGTTCCGGCAACGATTTCGCACACGACCTCGGAAAAAAGCAGAGTAATAAGCCGTTTTGCGTAACAAAATATCTCAAGGAGCTTCCGTACATAGAAGTAAATGGGAAGAAATGTCGCTTTTTAAACGGCATCGGATACGGCATTGACGGCTACTGCTGTGAAGTCGGTGATGAGCTGAAAAAACGGTCAAATAAAGCGGTGAATTACACTTCTATCGCTATAAAAGGGCTGATGTTCCATTATAAACCGACCGCCGCAACCATTACCGTGGACGGAGTAACACGTAAATATAACAGAGTTTGGCTTGCACCGACCATGAACGGAAGATTCTTCGGCGGGGGCATGATGCCTACTCCCGATCAAGACCGATTAAACCCCGAGAAAAAGCTTTCTGTCATGCTGTTCCACAATTCGGGAAAGCTTCGCGCCTTGGTTATGTTCCCGTCGCTTTTTAGCGGAACACATGTGAAATACACAAAGCACGTAGAGGTTTTAAGCGGAAAGGATATCACGGTGGAATTCGATCGTCCGACCGCACTTCAAATTGATGGTGAAACCGTCCGCAACGTAACCTCATACCGAGCAACCTCCTGCACCGAAGCAGCTGCTCGGCAAATCTCCGAGCCGTTACCGATTGCATAGAATTTGCTTAACATGAGCTTTTTACTTACAAATCAAAATCCCGATTACATTTTAGTGTAATCGGGATTTTTTAATAACAACCTAATGCGCAAAA
>CAZFQM010000177.1:0-4172 GCA_964520995.1 uncultured Oscillospiraceae bacterium | reverse complement strand
ATATTGTCCTTGGAGAGGGACACTAATAACTACTACTTTATTATACGAGGAGAAAATAAAATGGGAAAATTGAAAATTGCGGTAATCGGCGTCGGTTCGATTGCACAGCAGCATATTCAGGGCTATTTGAAAAACAAGGATTGTGAGCTCTACGCTTTTTGCGACATCAACGAAGCGCGTTTGCGTCAGATGGGTGAAAAGCACGGCGTGACCAGACTTTATACCGATAAGGACGAAATGTTCCGGGCTTGCCCCGAAATCGATGCGGTCAGCGTTTGCACCTGGAACAGCGCTCATGCGGAATGCTCCATTGCCGCTTTGAATGCCGGCAAAAACGTACTTTGCGAAAAGCCGATGGCAATGAATGCCGCTGAGGCGGAAAAAATGTACGATGCCGCAAAAAAGAACGGCAAGCTGTTGATGATCGGCTTTGTTCGTCGCTACGGAAACGATTGCTGCATCGCCAAGGACTTTATTGATGCGGGCGATTTCGGTGAGCTGTATTACGGAAAAGCAACCTATCTGCGCCGTGCCGGTGCTCCCGGTGGCTGGTTCGGAGATTCTTCTCGCTCCGGTGGCGGTCCGTTGATCGACCTGGGCGTTCATGTCATCGACTTGACACGCTATCTTGCAGGTAATCCCAAGCCGATTTCGGTATACGGTGCAACCTTTAAAAAGCTGGGCGATCGCAGAGACGTTAAGGGGCGCGGCGGTTATGTCGCTTCCGGCAACGAGGAAAATCCGATTTTTGATGTAGAGGATATGGTTTCCGCGCTCATCCGCTTCGATAACGGATTTGTACTGTCGGTAGAGGCAAGCTTCAGCCTGAACATCAAGGAGGATTGCGGCACAATCGAGCTGTTCGGCACAAAAGCAGGTGCTGTGTTGAATCCGGAGCTGGAAATCTTTACCGAGCAAAACGGCTATTTGACCAATGTCAGCTTTAATGCGCCTACCGCACTTGATTTTGACGGCTTATTTGACAACGAAATCAATCATTATGTGGAGTGTGTTTCTAAGGGTCTGCCCTGCCGCTCTCCCGCAGAGGACGGCATCATGCTGATGAAGATTTTGGATGCTGTTTATGAGTCGGCACGGACCGGACATGAGGTTTTGAGTGCGGAGTAGCAAGAGCTTTCCGCTTTGCAAAAACCGCAACAAATCACGATATCCTTGCGTAATGAGAAGAGGAATGATTTTATGAAAGCAGCAATTTCTTCTTACAGCTTTTCTTCGCTGATGAACGAAAATAAGGAAACACAGCTTTCGGTCATCAAAAAGGCGAAGGAGCTTGGCTTTGCGGCAATCGAATTTACTGATTTAATGCCGCCCGAGGGGTGCTCCGAGGCGGAATATGCGGCACAGCTGAAAGCGGAGGCGGACAGCTGCGGAATGGAAATCGCCTGCTATTCGGTGGGCGCTGATTTACTCGGCGGCTGTGACGGCGATTTGGATGCCGAGATTGACCGCATCAAGAGAAAGGTTGACGTTGCCGAAATATTGGGGGCGAAGCTCCTGCGGCATGACGCCATGTTTGTTTTTCCGAACCAATCTCGCTCCTATCAAGGCTTTTCGAACGTATTGCCGCGGTTGGCAAAGGGTTGTCTTGCGGTAACTGAATATGCCGCCGAAAAAGGTATTCGCACCATGGTGGAAAATCACGGCTTATTTTGCCAGGATTCCGAGCGGGTGGAGCTACTGGTGAATACTGTTGCACATCCGAATTTCGGGTTGCTGGTGGATGTCGGAAATTTCCTTTGCGCGGATGAAAATCCGGTGACGGCGGTAGGTCGTTGCGCACCCTATGCTTTTCATGTTCACCTCAAGGATTTTCTTTACAAATCCGGTCAGGAGGATGACCCCGGAGAGGGCTTCTTCAGCACGCGCGCCGGTGCGTTTTTGCGCGGCACAGTGGCAGGACATGGTGTTGTACCGATCAAGCAGTGTATTCGTGCGCTGAAAAATGTCGGTTATGACGGCTATCTGACCCTGGAATTTGAGGGAAAAGAGGAAATCGAGTATGCCCTGCGTGCAGGTGCCGCTACGGTGAAAAGGTTTCTCTAAAGCGAAAAATACAGGATAACAATAAAGCAGGCTATCGCTGACGGCTGTTCACGGTAGCCTGCTTTTCTTATCTGCTTCGTGTCGGCTTTTCAAAGGAGGGCGTTCTGCCGATGAGGATGTGTTGTATTCCCACAATCCCATTTCGCGAATGCTGAGTTTTTCCTTTTGCCGAGCCTGCCGCGGCTTAGAGTGATTTTGGCAAAGCCGAAATCACTTTAAACCGTCTGTACAGGGAGATTGCAAAGCAATCTCCCTGTACAAGATGTCCTTGAATGTCCTTTCGGTTTCGTGCTATTTTAAAATCAAAATAGCAGATGAAAGGATTGAAGCAATATGTCTCTGTCGCAAAAACAAGCTCCCAAAAGCAGTACGCCCTCCTCCGATACCCTGCGCATTCTGTCGGCACTGAAAAGCTACCGTGCTTATAAACAGGAGATCGACCGCAGCTTTCTGATTAACGAGGATTGGTTTCGTTCCCGTCATTGGAAATATATCAAGGGCGGAGCTCGACCGCTCGGACATGAGCCGACTACCCCTTTTATCCTGAATGCCGTTTGGAACAAGCACGCCGATGCCATGGACAACTATCCCGAGCCGCTCTTTCTGGAACGAGAGAAAAATGACCGCGAGGAAGCGAGTAAGCTATCCAAAATTGTTCCCTTGGTTCTGGAGAAAAACGACTTCGAAAAGGTTTACTCGGATGTTTGCTGGCAAAAAATCAAGCAGGGAACCGGTATCTATTATGTCGGCTGGGACCCGCAAAAGGACGGAATCGGTGATATCGTTATCCGAAAGGTTGACCTGCTGAGCTTTTATGCACAGCCGTATATTGATGATATCCAAAAATCCCAATATATCTTTGTGCTCAGCGTGGTCGATACCGAGCTGCTTCGCAAGCAATATCCCGATAAAAAAATTGTCAGCGATGCCGGACTTGACACGCTCCGCCCTTATCCCGGCAGCTGTTCTCCCGAGGAGGCAAAGGGAAAATCCTGCTTGATTGATTGCTATGAAAAGTGTCGCGTCGGCGGCAAGGACGTTATTCATCTCTCCAAGCTGGTCGGCGAAACCCTCCTTTATTCTACCAAAACAGATAAAAATCGAAAGGATACCGGCCTTTATGAGCACGGGCTTTATCCCTTTGTGGTTGACCCCTTTATTCCGAACGAAAACAGCCTTTACGGAATCGGAATGATTGAGATTGCCCGTCCGACACAGGAATATATCGATCGACTTGACTATTTAATAGAAGAAAATTGCCTGGTTTCGGGGAAACAGCGTTGGCTGGTCAAACGGTCGGGCGGTATCCGTCCGCAGGATATTGCCGACCTTTCCCGCGATATCATCGAATGCGACTCTTCGGTGGATGACAATGCGGTTCGTCCCATCCAAGCTGCCGCAATCCCCTCACATATTATCTCACATCGGCAGAATAAAATTGCCGAGCTAAAAGAGGTTGTCGGTAATCGCGACTTTTCCCAAGGCGGTACCACCGGCAATATCACCGCCTACAAATCAATTTCCGCTTTGCAGGAGGCGGGCAGCAAGCTTTCCCGTGACACCCTCAAATCCTCCTATCGCAGTTTTAAGGAGGTTGTGAATCTCTGTGTGGAGCTGATTCGGGAGTTTTACGATGAGGAGCGTTCTTTCCGTATCGTCGGACCGGACAGCACCGTTCGATATACTACCCTATCCAATGCCTGCCTCAAGCCGATTGCTTCCAAAACCTCGGACGGCGAAACCGTTTACCGCAAAGCCATCTTTGACATCAAAATCAGCTCCCAACGAAAAAACGCTTTTAATACCGAAACCCACAACGCGCTGATTACCGACCTGTTCAAGGCAGGCGCCTTTACGGCGGAAAATGCGGAAAGCGCCATTGTGGCAATTGATGCTATGATGCTGGAAAATAAGGACAGCATTATCAAGGCGCTTCAAAGCCTGGCAAAGCAGAAAAAGCAATAATCTTTGTGAGAACAAAAAATTACCGCGAAAGCTTCCGAAGCTGCTTTCGCGGTAAAATATTCTTTATCTATCCGAATCAATCTACGCGTTGGTCGCCCCAGAAAAAGATTGCGACGGTTCCGGGGCCGGAGTGGCTTCCGATG
>CAZFQM010000176.1:0-4173 GCA_964520995.1 uncultured Oscillospiraceae bacterium | reverse complement strand
AATGGGTTACCAAGCTGATTGATGATCGGCTGGAGGACATCAAGCCCTGTATTTGTTGTCACAGCGGCTGCTTCAACTTCTCATCGTCGAAGGGACACGCCAACACACAGGATCTGTCCGATACGATGGGGCTGGCACGTTGTGCACTGAATCCCGAAACGATGCAATCGAAAAAATACTACATTGCCCCTGCCGGGAAGCCGAAGAAGATTGCGATTATCGGCGGCGGCATCGGCGGCATGGAGGCTGCTATCGTTTGCGCCAAGCGAGGCCATACGGTCACGCTGTACGAAAAGTCGGATAAGCTCGGTGGCGTGTTTATCGCGGCGGCAGCGCCCTCTTTCAAGGAAAAAGATCGGGCGTTGATTGCCTGGTACATTCGCGAGCTTGCCAAGTATCCCATCGATGTTCGGCTGAATACCGAAATTCATGACGTCAATGCGCTGGATGCCGATGAAATCGTTGTTGCCACCGGTGCTAAGGCGAAAACGATTCCGGTGGCAGGTGCCGATACCGCCGTGGAAGCGGTGGATTATCTGTTGGGCAACAAGACCGTCGGTGAGACGGTAGTGGTTGTCGGCGGTGGCTTGACCGGCTGCGAAATCGCATACGATCTTTACCTGAACGGCAAGAAGCCGATTGTCGTGGAAATGCAGGATGACCTGATTACCACTCCCGGCATTTGCCTTGCCAATACTAGCTACCTGCGTGATTTCTTTAAGACAAATCACGTCGCGGTGTATCTGGAAACGTCGCTTAGCGCAATCAATAACGGCAGTGTCGCGCTGAAGGACAAGGATGGCAATTGCTTCACGGTAGCTTGCGATTCGGTAATTTTGTCCGTGGGCTACAATCCTGCGCCGATTGTGTCTAAGGGTAAGCACATTCATGTTATCGGTGATGCCCAAAAGGTCGGCAATCTTCGCAGTGTGATCTGGGGCGCGTGGAACACCTGTATGAAACTGTAAGGAGACGATGACAATGATCTTAACGCAAGAACAGCAAGCCATCCTGGACGGCGAAAAGGGCGAAACCTTGGCTAAAGTCATGAAAACGCTGGTGATGTACGGTGACGCTTTCGAAGCGGAAAAGCTGGTGCCCATCACCTCAAAGTATAACCATCTGGTGACCTCTTTCGGCTTGAAAGTGATGGCACCGGTATACGATCTGATGCAGCAGCTTTTGGATGCCGACGTCGCATCGGAGCAAAAATTCTCGGTCGATCCCCGACCGATCGACAAGAATGTTCCGGCAAACTTTCTGCAAAATCTGGTATTTAATAAGTTCATGTATACCAAGCAGGATTTCTATGAAAAGCAGTTGAAGAAGCTCGGTCTTATGGACGACAATGCCTTTACCTGTACCTGCTACATGGATGAAGTCGGCAATACGCCGAAGAAAGGGGAAGTACTGTCGTGGGCAGAATCCAGTGCGGTCGTGTATGCCAACTCGGTGCTCGGTGCTCGATGCAACCGCAATTCCGGGATCATCGACATCATGGGTTCCATTGTCGGGTATGTTCCGTACTTCGGCTTGCTCACCGATGAGGGGCGCAAGGCTACCTGGGTGGTGAAAGTGCAAACCTCCGAAAAGCCGGAGGCACAGCTGTTGGGCTCGGCAATCGGCATGAAAGTCATGGAGGATGTTCCGTATATCGTGGGCTTGGATTCTTGGCTCGGTAACGAGCTCAACGATGCTACCCGTGCCTACCTCAAGGATTTCGGCGCGGCGACCGCTTCCAACGGTGCCGTCGGTCTGTACCACGTTGCCAACCTTACGCCCGAAGCGGTGGAGCAAGGAGAAGCCTTGATCGTCGAGGGCGCCAAGGAATATGTGATTGACGATGCCGAGCTGGAGCGGGTAAAAAACAATTATCCGGTTATTTGGAAGAATCCCGATGCCAAGCCGAAGCTGTGCTTTGTGGGCTGTCCGCACCTTTCGTTGGAGCAGCTCAAGGCTTGGACGGAGAACATCGAGTCGGCGCTGAAGAAAAACGACAAAAAGACGGTGACCGTCAAAACCGTGTTTACCGCCGCACCCGGCGTGCTGGAGAAATTCGAAAAAACCGAATATGCCGCTCGCCTTAAAGCGACCGGCGTGATCACGTCGTATATCTGTCCGCTCATGTACATGAACAATCCGCTCTGCAAGACGATGCCGGTGATTACCTCTTCCAATAAGCTTCGTACCTACACGAGTGCTCGGTACTATACCGACGCGGAAATTCTTGAAATCATTACAGGAGGTAAGCGGCAATGAAACAGTTCAAAGGCAGAGTGATCACTCCCGGCGAAGTTACCGCCGAGGCAGTGGTAACCAAAGAGGGCTTCAACACCCTGGCATCCCTTCAGATGGCACTGCAATTTGGCGATAAAGAGGTCAAGTGCGGCGACCAGAGCAATAAGGAGCTGTACGGCAAGCCGCTTATCCATAAAGCGTTGTGCCTGCCGCAGACGATTGGCTCCACCACAGGCGGTCTGGTGCTGTACTGTGCCTGCTCCATGGGCAAGAATCCGGCGTGTATGCTGTTTGCCAATCCCATTGATTCGCTGGCGGCGGCAGGTGCGGTGCTTGCCGACGTCTGGGTCGATCAGGTGACGATGCCGGTGATTGATTCACTCGGTGATGAGTTCTTAAACTATGTGAAGGATGGAATGAGCATTACCGTCAAGGCGGATGGCGTAGTCGAGGTTGATTGACCGCACCTGCCACGGATATACACAAACCGCTGCGGAGCTGCTTTCGTCGCGGAATGAAACCTCAACGCTATAGATTGCTTTCAACGTGGTACCGTTATACGGCTTGTCGGTATAGAAACAGTGTTACATCTGTGGCATTGCAAAGGAAAGAAACGGGCTTTGACTTAAAAGGTCGAAGCCTTTTTCTTTTGTGCAAGAGAGCATCGACATTTAAATCATCACGGAACGCAGTTGACAAGTGAATGCCGATGAACTATAATAGTTAATGTAGATTAACTTAGGCAAGCTCGGGTTTGTTCGCGCTTGCCTAAAAAGGCGGAAATATCGAATGAACAGAAATGACCGTTCCTGGAATCCGTGGCACGGTTGCCGCAAATGCTCCGAGGGATGTCTCAATTGCTATATGTTTTTTTGGACAGCAAGCGGGACAGAGACGGCAGTCAAATCCATAAAAACAAAACCGATGCCAATTTACCCATAAAAAAAGACCGTCAAGGGAATTATAAAATCAAATCGGGAGAGTTTGTCCGTGTTTGTATGACAAGCGACTTCTTTTTGGAAGAGGCAGATGAGTGGCGTGATGAAGCATGGAATATGATACGTAAGCGCCCCGATGTGAATTTTTCGCTCCTCACGAAAAGAGCACACCGCATCAAAGAGTGCTTGCCGAACGATTGGGGTGACGGCTGGGATAATGTGTATCTTGCCGTTTCCTGCGAAAATCAAAAGCGGGCAGACGAACGTATTCCGATGCTGCTGGAACTTCCTGCCAAGCACAAATGGGTAAGCCTAAAACCGTTTATCGGTGAAATTGACCTCGATAAATATTTGCAAACAGGTCAGCTTGAAACGGTGCTTGCGGGTGGCGAAAACCATGCCGGCGAGCGACCGCTTCATTATGATTGGGTAAAGCGAGTATATGACCAATGCATTCAATATCGGGTGGAATTTATTTTCGGACAGACCGGAAACTGCTTTATCAAAGACGGCAAAACCTACCATATTAAAGATCATAAAACACAAATAGAGCAGGCACTGGCATCGGGGCTTCAGAATAGAAATAAGGAGAATACGACTATGACCAAGGCAGGCATTTACGAATTTATCGCACGGCAGAAAACTTCTGTCATTTCATCTGTCGGGGAAGACGGTTATCCGGCGACACGAGCTTTGATTCAACCGTTGTTGATAGACGGCAACGATATCTATTTTGCCACATACACATCATCCAGAAAGGTGGCGCATTACCGCGCCGATTCAAAGGCTTGTGTGTATTTTTACGAAAAAGGCAGAAGCTTTTCGGGCGTTGAAATCAAAGGCGATATGACGGTGCTTACCGACCAACCCACGAAGCAGCGCTTTTGGAAGCCGTTTTTTACAAGATTTTATAAAAAAGGTGTTACCGATCCCGATTACTGCATTTTAAAATTTACCGGCTTTGAAGCACAGTGGTTTACAAATCAGCGTACCGAAA
>CAZFQM010000175.1:0-4175 GCA_964520995.1 uncultured Oscillospiraceae bacterium | reverse complement strand
ATTTACCCAAAACATCGGAAAAGCAAGCCGCCGACTATCATCAAAAGGCGCTTTTCCGTCAATTTCAAGAGAAATGACAGCATCTGCGGTTTCTTTGCAACGATAGCTTAGATAAAGCTCATATTTCGCCGTCTCCGAAACCGTTATTTTCTCGTTAATAGCGGTTGATTTGTTGAGTGGCAGCTCCGCATTCGGCTTAATCACGACGTCTGCGGTTGCATCGGCAGTTTTCTCGTTATCGACACTGTATGAGCCGTAATCGTAATCTTTATCTGTCGAGGCTGTCGCTTCGCCGTGATTTTGATTATCCGTAACCGCAACAGCGCTGAGATTCATTGCATTTAAGGCAAAACCGACCGACAATGCAACTGCGATAAAACACGATATAAGTCTTTTCATTGAAAATCACCGTTCTCCATCAAGCTTTATTGTTCTATTTAAATTCGCCAAATATCCAAAAAAAAAAAAAAAAATTAATTAAAAGTTATCAGATTTGTCATTATTATACCATGCTGTTTGAATCGAGGTCAATCAACAATGTTACCTTTCTAAAGCACAAAATTGCCACCCGATTGTTGCCGCATTTCTTCTCTTTTTCAAGCAAACTTTTTGTATTGAAGCAAAGAAAAACGGTTGTCGGCAAGCGGCTTCCACACCGCCTGCCTATCTCATCTTCTTCAAAGGGAAAACATCCTGTGAAATGGTTTTTCCGTAAATTTGATGATATTTTCTCGAAAAATAAGGAACATTGTTATATCCCACCTTTTCCGCGCATTCCGCAACCGTATACTTACCGGTCAAAAACAGATTTCGTGCATATTGGCAACGCATATAATTGATGTATTCCACCAAGGATTTTCCGGTAAATGCTTTAAAAGTTCTACTGAAGTGGGTGCGACTAAGGCAGGTCACTTCACAAAGCATATCCAGTGATAAAGGCTCGGTCAAATGCTCGTTAATATAGATAATCGCCTTACGTATTTTATCGTTTTGATCGCCGTTGCTTCTTATATATTCATTTTTCCCGCTGGAAAGTCGGCTGATATACACCAATATGGAAGTCATCATCAACGGAATCAGTGTTTCATACCCCAATTCTTTTTCCTTATATTCCTCCGCAACGGACTCCAGCAGATATCGCACCCGCTCGTCCGAGGTCACAAAATAGGGCGGAAGTGTCACTGCCTTATTTACATTGATCTGAAACAGATCCGGTGCCGACGCAAAGCAAAAATATTCGCAATCGGCAGAGATATTTTCCAAGCCGTGAAAAATATAGGAATTTACAAAAAGGATCTCACCCGGTTTACACACAAACTTTTCCTGGTCACAAACAATACTGACCTTGCCTGTTTTAAAGTACAAAATTTCTATTTCTTCATGCCAATGAGGGAAAACCTTTTTATTGTCATCCACATAATCAAGATTATAAGAAAAATGTAAAGATGTATCCTTAAAAAAATCCGATTCGAAATAAACTCCGTTTGTTACATCTCCCATAATTGTTTCCTTTCCGCTTAAGCACCTGTTTACGCGGTTTTCTCTTTAATATACCCTTTTGGCAAAGTCGAGCAGCGGGGCAAGCTCAATCAAACCATGCGGATGATGATTACAATCCTGTTTTAAAATCAAGGTAATCTCTCGATGCGCCGCAAGATATTTTTCATATAAAAGCTTACCGTTTTCCTCAAACGGAACAATGTCGTCACTGTCGCCGCAAACAAGAAAAATCGGGATGTTGTTTTGAATCAGCGAATCGACATAATCAATCGGATGCTTTCGGTAATTAATTAACTCGGAAATTGTGATTCCGGTAGCGTTAAGATATTCCTCATAGGACCAACTCAGTGTTTCCTTCGCCATGCCGATACCGCAAGGGCAAGAAAGTAAATTAAGCACCGGCGCATCCAAATACAAGCCCGCAACCAACTCGGGAGCTTTTGCGGCAATATATACCGCCTGCATTCCGCCGCAACTCATCCCTACCGGGAGGCATCTTTCATTTAAACCGTATTCCGTTTTCAAAAAACGCGCAAATGCGATCTGACGTTCGGTATCGCTCTCTTTGCACCACCGCGTCTCGTTTTCGATATTGGCAACATAATACCCCTTGGATAGCATTTCCAGCTCAAAGAATGGAAATGCATCAAGATATTCGGTTTTAAAAAGCCATTTCTTTTCCTTGAGCGGGCTCTTCGGAAAGACCAGAGTTGCTTTTTTTCCCGCAAAGAGAAAACTCTCGGTTTGATAACCGTTCCACTCACAGCTTGTTTTATCCATTTCTATTTTGCCCCCCCGTTTTGTTAATTGCTCAATGCCTTTAATTTGGCAATGATAAACTCCGCTAATTTTTCATGTCCGTTGTCATTCGGATGAATACCGTCATTCATATACTGATTGCGCTGTACCTCAAAATTCGGATTGATTCCCAGCTCTGCATAGGCATCCCAAACCGGGATGCTGAACTTGGCGCAAATCTCCTTGATAATATCGCAATACCCCTTGAGCGTTGTCACGTTTCGTAAGCCGAAGCCGTTCCAAATGTCCTCTTCTTCAACCCTGTGAAGCGGTGTAAGGAATACGATTCTCGCATCGGGAAAAGTATTGATCAAGTTTTCACACAAGCAGTTCATTGCACCGCAAAAGGTATTTTCATCGTGGCTATCCAAGTTTCCAAGTGGAGCATCTCCGTGCCCATGGTCGTTCGTACCGCCCAAAACAATCACCACATCGGCGCTCTTGTCCATATTGGCAACTCTCGAATTAAAATATCGATCGGTTTCCTCCCATTCGAAAAGATTTTTCTGTCTTGCGATTCTCGTACCGCTTATTCCGTAATTATTGCAAATCGCCTGCGTTTTCACCGCAATCTGCGAAACAAAGCATTTTTCGGGAATTGAGGCACCGACTCCCTCTGTAATACTGTCTCCCAAAAAATTGATTTTTAATCCCTTTGGTTCCATTCTTTTTCCCTCCGAGTTGATTCCGTATTTCTCACCGTAAATCGAATGTTTTCTGTTTCCTTATCGGCCTCCACCTGCATTATTGTAACGCTGCCAAATAGCAATTGACCGCATACAGATATTCTCCCGCAAGTGGCAAATCATACTCCACTCCGTAATTGTCAATATTGTTTTTATAAGGGCGAAAATCGGTAAATACGCCGCCCGGTATTTGCGGTTGCGACGGAAAATACTCTCCGAACACCGCGTGCTGTGCCTGGTTAAAGCCCACTCCCTCTACTGCCGAGATGTCACCCGGGTTGTAACCGATAATAAAGTCAAGCAAGCGTTGCGCCAACGGCAGTGTATCCTGCTTTCCGAATATTTCGGATGCCTTAGAAAGAAAGACAATCGTATTGGCATGATCGGTGATAAACAGATAATCGTAATAGACATCCGGATTGTTGGAAACAATCCCATAGGCATTTTCCGCAGCTTCCCGTCGATATCGCTTGAGCACCGACTCACAAACAGCTTTCCACATCTCCGCCTCTTTCTCCTCAGGAAGCAGCTCCAATGCCATGACAAACGCCAAAGGTGCATTCGAGGAAAATACACGGTTTGGAATATTCTTTTCCTTGCTCTGCTTAAAATAAAGCATTGCCCCGTCTTGATCTGTTACCAGTAGCTCAGCTGTACGTGCAAGTGAGCTTATCACTCGTTTTTTTACCGCCGTATCGTGATTCACTTGATAAAGTGCGATTCCCGCATAAATTTCATTCACCAAATTGCAAAGCGAATTATGATAATACAAATCGAAAACATTCTTAAAGGTATCATGACCGATAGGCGGATAATCGACCCAATCAAAATCATTGAGATATCTGCCCTCCCTTTGCATATAGCTCCACAGCTTTTCGGCACCGCATTTGGCTCTTTCCGCCAAATCCTTATCATAATTTTTTAAGCTTCTTGCGGCGGAAGCAAACATATAAAGGGTAGCCCATTCCCCATGCTGGTCACAGGGGCGGTCGTAATATCTAAAAGGCTTATGAAAGGAAGAATAGTCTCCGAATCCCTTGCCGTGACATTTTTCGGCTTGATAATCGGTCGGCACAAAGGAGCAATCGAAAATATACCCCTCTTTTGCTTGACGGCTCAAAAAATATTTGACACTGTGCGCAATATCATATTCCATTTCTCCGTCATTCCATAGCGGAGGACGAAGCATCA
>CAZFQM010000174.1:0-4198 GCA_964520995.1 uncultured Oscillospiraceae bacterium | reverse complement strand
CTTGTGAGGAATTACAGGAATATATCGCTCAAAAGGCGGCTGCCGCGGGATATGCCGAAGAAAGCGCGGAGGCAGAGGAAATGCTCGGCAGTGTTATGTATGCACTCAATCCGAATGGGATGTTTTATGACTTTTATACCGAAAACGGAGAAAAAGCGCCTGCCGATTACGATTATATGTCCTTGATAAAGCAGATAAGCGGAGGTGATGTGACAGCTTATCTTTCTTCGGAAGAACGAGCCGATTATCGCAGCACCAGAGCGGAGGAAGCTACTCCGATATTTCTTGCGGGAAATATGACGAAAAGCGAAAACGTGGAGACGTTACTCGAAGCGCTGTCCTCTTACGGTGTCACAGAGGAAAAATACAACTCCTTCGGGTATACCTATGATTCGGTGAAGCATATGGCAAGAACCGCTGTTTTAACCTATCGAGGCAGATTGGAATATGAGCTGGGGGTGCTTTCCGACCGAAAAGCGGAGGGAAAATTCGCAGATGACAGTGCTTATCTTACCGCGGTAGCGGAGAAAAAAGAGCAGCTTGCCGACGATATTTCCACCAGCTTTCTCTCCACTCTGCCCGATACAGTTTCGGAAGCGCTGGAGGAGATCGGTCAAGCGGATTTGTATACCTTGATTGTCGGTTCTATTTTTTATAAGCTGGCAGGGCTTTTGCTGCCGATTATCTATATGATTATGGCGTCAAATAACCTTGTTTCGGGTCAGGTGGACAGCGGCTCCATGGCATATGTGCTTTCGACCTCCACCAAGAGAAGCACGGTGGTATTTACCCAAGCGATATATTTGATCGGCTCTCTGCTTGCGATGTTCTCGCTGACCACGATAACAGGCTGTGTTTGCTTAACCCTTGTTACCGAGGAGGTAGAGTTGACTTACAGTAATCTTATTTTACTGAATTTGGGCGCATTCCTTGTTTTGCTGGCACTTTCGGGGCTTTGCTTCTTTACATCCTGTATCTTCGACCGAAGCAAATGCTCGATGGCAATCGGCGGCGGACTTTCGATATTTGCCTTGGTTGCCGCAATGCTGGGACTTTTCGGAAGCACGGTAATCCCGTCGGTGGTTCGTTTGGAGGCGCTGAATCATTTTAATTACGCGACCATCATTTCGCTGTTTGATGTTATTTCGATTATTGACGGCACCAATGCCTTTATCTGGAAGTTTGTGGTTTTGGGAGTTGCGGGAATCCTCGGATACATTGCGGGCTCAATCCGCTTTACGAAAAAGGATTTGCTGCTGTAGTCTCGGAGGAATAATCAATGCTTGAATTGAAAAAGCTCTGTGATGCGTTTGAGGAGCTGTCTGCCGTGGAAAGGGCTGCCTTGATGGCGGAAAAATCTTTGGTTGTGTTGGCAAAGCTGCACGAGCTTTCCTTTCCTCTGTCGGACCCCATTGATATGCTGGTGGGATTTGTGATAGGTGCTTGCACGGCAGACGGCAAAATCAACGAAAAGGAGTATTTGATGATCTATCCGGCTCTTGTCAGGACGTTTGGAGATGATTTTGATTTTGCATCGGTAAAAAGTGCCTTTCGCTGTGAACGAGAGGGGCAAAAAGCAATTGCCGATTATACCGAAAAGATGCTTCGCATTCTGCATATGCTGGATGAAGGATTAAAATGGGATGTCATCATGCTTTGTTTGTGCATAGTGTCCTCGGATGGAAGAATAACGTGGAAAGAAAGACGTTATATCCGTCGCCTTTGCGAATCCGATTAACAGACAGCAAAATTACCGAATCGTTTAAAAGGGATAAGCACCGTAAAAGGGGGATTATCCCTTTTTCATGCGCCGAAAAATCCCGTCTCAGCGGGGGAGCGCTTGTTGACCTTGATGAATGGGAAAAGGAACTTTAAATAAAAGCACGGTACAGCTGTTTCATGGCTGTACCGTGCTTTTATGTAATAAATGTGCAATTTGCTTTTTAGAAAGCTGCTTCCTTAAAACAAACCGCGCGTGACCCACTCGGGGACGATTCCCGTTTCGTTGAGCACGATGGCGATTTTGATAATGAAAGCGATGATGGAAATGACCATTCCCGCGATGGCAAGAGCGTTTGTTTTGTTGCCGATAAAGCCGATCATCGAACAAATAATGCCGAGCGGCAGCAGGATAATGCTGGACCAGAACAATCCGACTAACGAAGCGATAAAGCCGATAATGGTGCAGATGTCAAACCATCTGAATTTCTTTTTCGGCGGAGCTACGTAAACCGTAGGAGGCTGAACTTGAGCAAAGGTGTTGTATTGCGGAGCAACCTGTGAAATGTCGGCACCGCAACGGGTACAGAAGGTTGCACTGTCATTCGCCATCGGCAGATGGCACATCGGACAAACTTTCATATTACTCACCATTCCTTTTGGAGCTTGCTTTGCCCATAACGGAAGGAAAGCAAAGCAAAATGTTGTGATGTCGTTTTCCGTAATGATACCATACGGTAGCAGGGATTGCCTTAAAACGTCCTTCTGACATCATTATACAAATATTTTCTCTGTTTGTCAAATATTAAGGCGGTTTTATCGAGAAAGGAAAGAGAAAAATTATTTTATCAAAAAAGTAGTGCAAAAGAAGAGAAGATGTGGTATACTTAAAGAGTATATCAATCAATGTACATAGAACAAACTTTAGCCGGAACGGAAAGGAAGGAAAATATTTCGCCTGAGGAAAAAGGTGAGGCGGAATAAGCCATCATGGAACGGAATTTTGACGTGATCATTATCGGATGCGGTGTCGCGGGATTATATACTGCATTAAATCTGGACCCGCAAAAGCGGATTTTGATACTTTGTAAGCAGGATGCCCTTTTGAGCAATTCTTCGCTGGCGCAGGGCGGTGTTGCTACGGTTTATGACAAGGAGCATGATACATATGAGTCTCATGTCCACGATACCTTTGTGGCAGGAGGCTTTCGCAACAATCCGGAAAGTACCCATCTGCTGGTGGAGCATGGTCCGGATGAGGTGTGCGCCCTGATGAATGATTTTTGGGTCGATTTTGACAGAACCGTCGACGGAAAGATTCATCTGACGTTGGAGGGCGGACATTCCAAGCATCGCATACTGCATCATAAGGATTGTACCGGTCGGGAAATCGTCGAAAAGCTGGTTGCCGCGGTCAGAACGCGGGATAACATTACGGTATTGGAGCAGGCACTGGTTTCGGATGTTCAAAAGGTGGAAAACGGTTTTTGGGTCAATGTTTGTCAGAACGGCGAATTTCAATCCTACAGTGGGCGGTATTGTGTCATGGCGACCGGCGGAATCGGCAGGGTTTATGCGTTTACGACCAACTCTAAGATTGCGACCGGTGACGGAATCGCTTTCGCCTACCGTTTGGGTGCCAAAATCAAAAATCTTCATCTGGTGCAGTTTCACCCGACGGCATTTAACAACAAGCATAAGCGGGAGTGCTTCTTGATTTCCGAGGCGGTTCGCGGGGAGGGCGCTTATCTGCTCAACTGTAATAAAGAACGCTTTATGGACCGCTATGATGAGCGGCTGGAGCTGGCTCCGCGCGATGTGGTTTCTCACGCTATCATGATGGAGGAAAAAGCGACCGGCTCGGATCATTTTTATCTGGATATTTCTCGTAAGGACCCGGAGTTTATCAAAAATCGCTTCCCGATGATTTATCAAAATTTGCTGGATGCCGGATATGATATGACTAAGGAGCCGATCCCGATTTATCCCTGTCAGCATTATTTGATGGGTGGCATCAATGTGGACACGAACGGCAGAACCAATGTTGACCGCTTGTATGCCTGCGGAGAGTGCTCGCATACCGGTGTGCACGGAAATAACCGCTTGGCAAGCAACTCCTTGCTGGAAGCCTTGGTGTTCGGGCATCAGATTGCGCGGGACATTAACGGAAAGAGTGACGAATCGGAGCCGATTCTGCCCTATACTTTCCCGAGCAATGACAGTGAAACGCCGATTCCGACGGGAATCCGTACCGAGGTGCGGCAGATTATGCAAAAAGCGCACTTCGTGATTCCGAATCATGAAGAGGCGGTAAAGGGCTTGAAGCGGGTAACTGAGCTGAAAGAAATGCTGGAAAACGGAAATTACAAGGTGAATAAGGATTATGTGCAGGCACTGTCTTTGATTACAGTGGCGTACATTATCCTCAAAGAGGTTACTTCGCCGGAGGAATGCGAATAAAGAATCGGAAAGGAAGCAT
>CAZFQM010000173.1:0-4212 GCA_964520995.1 uncultured Oscillospiraceae bacterium | reverse complement strand
AAGGGAAAATCGACGAAAAGAGCATTGCAGCTTGATGCCGATGCTCTTTTCGCAACAATACCGGAATGAGAGGAATTATTCAGATGAACGTTGGAGTGGCAGTTGTTTACGACGGAAAATTAGAGGATTTGGAAAAGAAAATTAAGGACAGCGCAGAACGCGGCTTTCATCATTGTCAGCTGATGTGCTGGGTGCCTGAGCTTTTTACCGACGAAAATGCAGAAGAGATCAAGGGATACTTGGAAAAATACGATATGACCGTGACCGCCTTTTGGTGCGGCTGGGAGGGTCCGCAGGTCTGGGACTTTTATGACGGTCCGAACACTTTGGGACTTTTGCCGGTTACCTACCGTGCAGACCGCCTGAAGAATCTGATTGACGGCGCAGACTTTGCCAAAAAGCTCGGTGTCACCGACGTGATCAGCCATATGGGCTTTTTGCCGGAAAACCCCAATGACCCGGAATTCCCGGCGTTGGCGGCGGCATTGCGCTATTTGGCGGCTCATCTGAAAGAAAACGAGCAGTATTTGCTGTTCGAAACCGGTCAGGAAACTCCTACCGCAATGCTGAGAATGTTTGAGAAGATCGGCACCGACAACCTGGGCGTCAATTTGGATCCCGCCAATCTGATCATGTACGGAAAATCAAACCCCGTAGATGCGTTGGATGTGTTCGGTAAATATGTAAGAGGCGTCCATGCAAAGGACGGACGTTATCCGACAAACGGACAGAATTTAGGTCCCGAGGTTCCGCTGGGACAGGGAAAGGTAAATTTCCCCGCCTTGATAAAGGGATTGCATGAATTGGGCTATGACGGAAGCTTCACGATTGAGCGTGAAATCGCCGGAGATCAACAGATCAAGGATATCCTGGCAGCCAAGAAAATGCTGGAGGATATTATAGCGGCGCTGTAAATAAGCTTAAGATCTTTTTATTAAAGGGAGTGAGCGCACTGAAAACAGGTGCTGTTTATAGAACGATTACCGGCTTGCTGGTTGCCGTGCTGTTGACGTCAATGGTGCTTCCTGCGGTTTCGGCGGCAGAAAAAGCCGACGGCGGTTATGCCGATTATCGGGAAAAATATGCCGATCGGGTATATCCGCAGACACGAATTACGGTAACCGCAGAGCAGAATGTCGGAATGACGGGTGCTGCGCTTGTTGATACCGAATACGAGGAGCAAAAGGCAGCGGCGGTTCGCTTTGAAAAGGCAGGAGATTCTGTCAATTTCTCGGTAACGGCGGAGAAAGCGGGCTTATATCATCTCGAGCTGCTTTATCAGCCGATTGTCGGTGAAAAAAAGCTGACACAATCGGAATTCTCTGTTGCCATAGACGGAAAAAGCCCCTTTGAAGAGAGCGAGGCGCTGCTTTTGGAGCAGCCCTGGGCAGATGTCGAGGAAGAAAAGGATTATACGGTGATGCCGGAGCAGACACCGTTGCAGGCTTGGACGCGGATGTCGGTGCAGGACCCTGAGGGACACAGTACGCAGGCGCTGTATTTCTGCTTGGAGCAGGGCACACATACCGTTACGATTGCCTCACAAAAGGGCAGCTGGCTGTTGCGGGAGATCGTGTTTTATAACGATGAGCCTGCTTTAAGCTATGCCGAGCAGAAGCAGCAGAACCTATCCAATGGATATCAAAATGCTTCGAATTTTTATCAGTATATTCAAGCGGAGGATTATATCAGAAAGTCGGACTCCACCATTATGCCGGATTCCGACCCTTCCGATCCCTCAACTTTACCGAACGACCCCGCAAAGCAGTTGTTCAACTACATTCCCGGCTCACGCTATAAGGATGTGGGACAATGGCTCGAATGGGAGGTTACCGTTCCGGAATCCGGCTTATATCAGCTTGATATGCGGGTACGTCAGGATACCAAGAGCGGTATGGAATCCATTCGCCGCTTGTTGATTGACGGCAAGCTACCCTTTGCGGAATGTGAGGAGCTTCGGTTCTCTTATGACGGAAACTGGTATCTGTATCAGCCGACCGAGGACGGAGAAGCCTGTCGCTTTTATCTGGAAAAAGGAACACACACCATTCGTTTGGAGGTAACCCCGGGCGGGCTGATTTCCAACTATGTGGCGATTTATGATTATATTACACGATTAAACGCATTGTATCGTAAAATCGTGTCGGTGACCGGTTTTTCGGCGGATAAATATCGGGATTACAATCTGAAAAGCACGATTCCCGGGCTTGTCGATGAGCTGCAAGCGCTGTTAAAGGGCTTGGAGGAGCAGAAAGCCGCGTTGATTGAGCAGAGCGGCAAGGCGGGAGAGCAGCTGTCCAACCTGCAGGCGCTAATCAATCTGCTGGGCGTATTCTGCGAAACCCCGGACAAAATCCCGCTGAAGCTGGATACCTTTAAGGGCTATATCGAGTCGCTGTCGGTTTGGAACGCGACTTTGAATGAGCAGCCCCTGGATATTGATTACCTGCGGATATATACCGACGATGCCGCACTGCCGGGTGAAAAGGTGGGCTTTTTCGAGAGTCTGCTGTTTTCGGTGAAGCGGCTGGTTGCATCCTTCTTTGATGATTATGACGGAATTGACGAGGCGGGCGAGCCGAAGCGGCTGACGGTCTGGCTCAATTCGGGTCGTGACCAGCTGAGAGTGGTGAAGAACCTGGTGGAAAGCGATTTTACGCCATCCTATGGCGTAAAGGTCGATCTCTCCTTGGCAACCGATATCACCAGCGCGGTTATGGCGGGAAAAGGTCCCGATGCGGCAATCTTCCTGCTGGGCGATGACCCGGTACGGTTGGGCTGTCGAAATGCATTGGTCGATCTGTCCGCCTTTGAGGGCTACAGCTCGGTGAAGAGCCGCTTCTCGGAGGAGCTGCTGGTACCCGCAACCTATAAAAACGAGGTATACGGTCTGCCGATTACCGCGACCTATCCGATGATGTTTGTCCGCAACGATATCCTGGAGGAATACGGGCTTTCCGTTCCGCAAACCTGGGAAGAAATGTATGCGGTCTCCGCGGTATTGCAAAGAAACAATATTGATATCGGTATTCCGACCACGACCGGTATGTTTTTGACCCTTCTGCTCCAAAACGGCGGGCAGGTCTTTGACGAGAATTATATGGTGGCATTTGACCAGCAAGCGTCGATCGACGGCTTCCGGATGTGGACCGACTTCTTCAAAAAGTACAGCTTCCCGCTCAGCTTTGATTTCTACAACCGCTTCCGCAGCGGCGAGATGGCAATCGGTATCACCGATTATACCATGTATGCGCAGCTTGCCATTGCGGCTCCCGAGATTAAGGGAAAATGGAGCATGGCGCAGTTACCGGGAGTAAAGCAGGCGGACGGAACTATTAACCGTTCTCTGAGTATCAGCGGAGCGACCGGAATCACGGTCAGCAACGGGTTGACACAGACAATCAACTACGGTGTGATTTTCAAAGCCGCCAAGGACAAGCAGACCGCTTGGGATTTCTTGGATTGGCTGACAAATACCGAAACACAGACACAATACGGCTATGATATTGAGGCACAGCTGGGGCCTGCGGGACGTTATGCTACGGCAAACCTGGAGGCGCTCGAGCAGCTCCCCTGGGATGAGCGTGAGCTGGAACAGCTGAAGGCGGGCTTGGACAGCGTTGTTGCAATTCCCGAGCTGCCCGGAACCTATTACATTGCCCGTGAGATTAACAACGCATTCCGCGCAGTGGTCAACAACGGCGCTTATCCGGTGGACACCCTGTGCCGACACAACATTGTTATTAACACCGAGCTTGCGCGGAAATATAAACAGTTTGATATCAATTAGGAGGAAAAAGCATGATAGTAAGCAGTGGAAATACTTGGCAACGTATCAAAAAGAATCTTGCTTGTTACGCAATGCTTTTTCCGTTTGCCCTGCTCTTTATCACCTTTGTAGTATTGCCGGTGCTCGCCGCGATGGTGCTGAGCCTGACCGACTACAATGTGCTGGAAATGCCGGGATGGGTCGGACTTGACAACTACATCCGCGTATTTTTGGAGGATGACGATTTTATTACGGCGGTGCGCAATACGCTGGTTTTTGCGGTGATTACCGGACCGGTCAGCTATTTTGCCTGCCTGATCTTCGCCTGGCTCATCAATGAGCTGGGACGGGTCACAAGAGCGATTTTGACGGTTATCTTTTACCTGCCGTCCATGTCGGCATCCATGTATGTGATTTGGGTATTTATCTTTTCGGGAGACCAG
>CAZFQM010000172.1:0-4234 GCA_964520995.1 uncultured Oscillospiraceae bacterium | reverse complement strand
CAGGCAGTTGCACGAAAGGAGCGCTTCGGCTTAAATAAGCTTGCGGGAAAAAAGAAAAAAACGTGGCTACAGCGCTTTTTGGAGCAGTTTAAGGATGCAATGGTTCTGATTTTGATTTTGGCGGCGGCAATTTCCTTTGTGGTAGCTTGCAACGGAGAGGAAAAAACCGAGTTTTTGGAGCCGATCATTATTTTGTTTATCGTCATCGTGAATGCAATCATGGGGGTAGTGCAGGAAAGCAAGGCGGAAAAGGCGTTGGATGCTTTGCAGGATATGTCCTCGCCTCATGCCAAGGTTGTCCGAAACGGTGTGTCGCAGGTGATTGAGTCGGCAGAGGTGGTCCCCGGTGACATCGTGCTGATTGAAGCGGGAGATTACATCCCCGCAGATGCGCGATTGATAGAATCCGCCTCTCTGAAATGCGAAGAATCGGCATTGACGGGAGAATCGGTTCCCGCCGAAAAGGATGCGCGCGCAGAGGTTGCGGAGAATGCACCGCTGGGTGACCGTTCGAATATGATTTTCACCGGATGCTCGGTTTCCTACGGACGCGGAAAAGCGGTGGTTACCGACACCGGCATGAATACGCAGATGGGCAAGATTGCCAAGCTGTTGGATTCTTCGGCGGATACTCAAACGCCGTTACAGCTGAAATTGGCGAAGCTGGGAAAATATTTGGGTATTCTTGCGATTGGCATTTGTCTGATTATTTTCGGAATCGGTTGGTTTTCCGGAATGGAAGCGCTGGACATCTTTATGATAGCGGTTTCCTTGGCGGTTTCGGCGATTCCCGAGGGGCTTCCCGCTATCGTAACCATCGTTTTGGCGCTGGGCGTACAGCGGATGGTAAAGAAAAACGCAATCATCCGTCGGTTGCCCGCAGTGGAAACTTTAGGCAGTGCGTCGGTAATCTGCTCCGATAAGACAGGTACGCTGACCCAGAATAAAATGACGGTGGTAAGCGGCTGGACAGAGGGCGAAGCCGAGACGGTGGACACGCAATCGTCGGAGAAGCTCAAGACTTTGCTGAAATTGGCATCCTTGGCGTGTGATGGCTCGGTGGAGATTGTGGACGGTCGGGAAAAGCAGCTCGGAGACCCGACCGAGACCGCTATTATTTCCGCTGCCATGAAAAACGGAATGTCCCCAAAGCAGCTTAATGCCGAATGTCCTCGTGTGGGAGAAATCCCGTTTGATTCGGATCGAAAGCTGATGACAACGATTAACATCATAGACGGCAAGCCGATTGCCATCGTGAAGGGCGCTTGCGACGTGATGTTTTCACGCTGTGTCAGCGGCAATCTTGAGCAGGCACGTCGGGTAAACGAAGAGATGGCGGAGCGTGCTTTGCGGGTACTTGCGGTCGGGTATAAGCCGCTTTCCTCGGTGCCGGAGGTGCCGACCTCGGAGGAATTGGAAAACGGTTTGACCTTTGTGGGCTTGATCGGCATGATTGACCCGCCGCGCGAGGAAGCCAAGGAGGCGGTTGCTACCTGCATCAAGGCGGGAATACGCCCGATTATGATTACGGGTGACCATATTGTTACGGCGTCTGCCATTGCAAGAGAGCTGGGCATTTTGCGTGAGGGTGATCTGGCGATGACCGGTGCCGAGCTGGCGCAAATGAGCGATGAGAAATTTGCGGCAAATATTCGGAAATATTCGGTATACGCTCGTGTATCGCCGGAGGATAAAATTCGCATTGTAAAAGCGTGGCAATCGGTCGGTGAGATTGTATCTATGACCGGAGACGGTGTCAATGATGCGCCTGCCCTGAAGCAGGCGGATATCGGCTGTGCAATGGGAATCACGGGAACCGACGTTGCCAAGGGTGCTGCCGATATGACGTTGACCGATGACAATTTTGCGACCATCGTCGAGGCGGTACAGGAGGGTCGCGGAATCTATGACAACATCAAAAAGGCGATACAATTCTTGCTCGGAACCAATATCGGTGAGGTCATCACGGTGTTTATGGCAATGCTGTTTTGGCAGGAATCGCCTCTGCTGGCGATGCATTTGTTGTGGCTGAATCTGGTAACGGACGGCTTGCCGGCATTGGCAATGGGAGTAGAACCGGTCGAGAGCGACATCATGACGCGCAAGCCGAAATCGAAGAAAGAGGGCTTGTTTGCCGATGGCTTGGGCATTCGGGTCGTTTTGCAGGGCATTATGTTTGCAACGCTGACCTTAATCGGCTACTATGTCGGTAAAACCTATTTCGGTGGAATTCCTGCCGGTCAAACCATGGCGTTCTTGGTTTTATCCGTTTCTCAGCTGTTCCATGTTCTGAACGTTCGAACCAAAAAATCTATCTTTGTTTCGCCGTTGCATAAGAATAAGTATATGCTCGGCGCACTTTCCGTCTCCTTTTTGTTGATTGCTTTGATTGCCTTTGTTCCGCCGATTGCACAGCTTTTCAAAATGGTAATTCTTCCCGCAAAAGCATATTTGCTGACACTCGGCTTGTCGCTGGTTCCGATTGTGGTAATCGAAATCGAAAAATTGATACGCTTTTTGCGGAATAAGAAAAAATAAATCGGATAGCAAAAATCCCATCAAGGATTAGAACCTTGATGGGATTTTTCGGATTATACAATTGCTTTTGAAAGCCAGGTACCTCTGCGATAGAACCAAACGGAGAGCAGCATACTCAAACTCCAGCCGATGCCGATTGCCCAGTAGACGGCGCTATAGCCCAGCCATCCGGAGAGTAGATAGGCAAGAATGACACGCAAAACCAGATCGAAAAAGGTGGTAATCATGAACTGCTTCATGGCGCCGGCACCTCGCATGACCGAATCGGTTACGACCTTTAAGCCTACCATGATATAAAAGGGCGTTACCACCCAGGTAAAACGCAAGCCCACATCAAGCACCTGCTGGGTTGCGGAATCATCCATAAACAGGGAGAGAATCGGCTTCCCGAAGCTGAATAAAATTGCAACAATCAGCAGATAAAACACAGCGACCATTCGGATAGCGGCATGATAGCCGACTTTGACACGCTCCGGCTTGTGTGCACCGATGTTTTGCGCAGTATAGCTGGAAAGCGCATTAGCAATGGTGGAAACGCTGGTTACGGTAAAGGTGTTGATTTTAAATGCCGCCGAAAAGCCTGCTATCACAGGCGCGCCGAAGCCGTTGATTAAATTTTGCACGCAAAGCTGTCCTACCGAGACGAAGGATTGCTGCAAAATGCTGGGGATGGCGATGCGGTACATCCGCAGCAGCATGGAAAGGTCAAAGCGCTTGTGGGGTTGGTCGGTATGAATGCGCTTTATGCGAATCAGCAGATAAAGAATTGCCAGCACCGAAGCGATTCCCTGCGCAATAAAGGTAGCCCATCCTACTCCTGCCACCTTCATTTTGAATACGATGACAAATACAAGGTCCAAAATGATGTTCAGCACCGAGGAGAAAATCAAAAAGTAAAGCGGAGTGCGGGAATCTCCCAAGCCGGTCAAAATTGCGGTAGCCGCATTGTAGAGAAAAAGGAACAATAAGCCGTATACGTAAATCCGCAGATATAATGCGGCATCATCAAATATTTCGGCAGGCGTATTGATCAGCCGAATCAGCGGATTGCAGATGAGTAGACCGACCCCTGTCATCGCGGCACTCAGTGCGATGATCGAAATAATCGCAGTGGAGATTGCGGTTTTCATCTCACCGATCTCGTTTGCGCCGAACAATTGGGAAACCACTACCGAGCAGCCGGTGCTGGAACCGGTTGCAAAGGCAAGGAAAATAACGGTGATAGGGGTGGAAAGCCCTACCGCCGCAAGCGCGTTCATGCCGATATATCTTCCTGCGACAACGCTGTCCACGATGCTGTACAGCTGTTGAAATACAACGCTTAAAAGCATCGGCAGGGTAAAGCTTAATAATATTTTTGAGGGCTTGCCCTCGGTCATGTTCTTGATCATATGAAACGGCTGTTAACAGTCTTTCACACCTTTCGTACGGTAGGATAAATATTTGTCGCTATTTGCTTTCTTCGATGCGCAGGGCAAGCTCGTTGAGATAGACCCAGCGTTCCATTTTCGCTTCCAATTGCGCTTCCGCCTCTTCCTTTTGTACCAACAATGCCTGCAGCTGCTCAAAGTTACTGCTGTTTGCGGCAAGCTCTGTGTCCAGCCCGGCGATATCGGCTTCCAAAGCGGCGATATCCTGCTCAATATTTTGATATTCCCGTTGCTCATGGAAAGAGACTTTCAGCTTTTTCGGTGAT
>CAZFQM010000171.1:0-4285 GCA_964520995.1 uncultured Oscillospiraceae bacterium | reverse complement strand
GGGCAAACAAGACCGACGATACCCTTTACTTTGATGACACTTTTACGCTTTTCCGAGACGGCAAAGCGCTTACTCCCAACAGGAAAACGGATTCTAACACCGTGGTGCACCGTGTGAACCCGGGGGAAAGTCGGTCTGAAAGCTATCTGCTGTCCTCCTATGATTTAAAGCAAGGGAACACTTACCGATTGGAAAAAAGCTTTTATTTGGAAAGTTATCCGGCACAAAAACACACCGCATTCATCCGCTTTCGTATTGATACGAGATTTTCGTTCATCGGGAAGCAATATTCCGTTGAAAAGGTCGTGTATGCAAACGGCAGCTATTCTTTCACCTACACAAGTGAGAACGCCCCGCAATTTAAGATATCCGAATCCATGGAATTTCTCTACAAAAAGGAAGCGCCTGTCGAGGACGAATGGAAAAAGATAGACGGGCTTCAACCAATCAAGCTGCAACGCTCCGACTTCGACAACCTGTTTACAAGCGAAATATGGGGAAACGGCGCTTCGGCAAGAAAAATACGCAAGAACAATCTCCATGCTTTTCCGCCTTTGATTTGGACGGAACGCTCTATTATCTGCTTGAGCAAAAAAACGGAGATATTTACATCGCACAAAGCAACAAAACGACCGGTGATTTCGATTGGCTGTTCAAGATGAAAGAGTAGGCTTTTCTTCTCCACCTGCTTCCCCGAAAAAACAAAGAATGCGTAAAAGGCTTGATTTTCCGCCCTTTGCGCATTCTTTTTATGGTTATCGAATCGGCGTCAGCGGCGCCGTTTTCCGCCTGCCCGCTTGCCGCTTGTCCCTTTTCGGCGAGAGCCTCTGCCCGCTTCGGCAGCTCTGCCCTTTCCCGCAGAGCCGACCTTGCCGGCACTCTGCGCAGTGGTAATCGTCGAAAGTCCGCAGATTTTACAGCCTTTCATTTCCTTTACGACTTCCTCAAGCTCGCTCTCCGGAACAGCAACCAGAGATTTGTCATCGAAAATTTCGATTTTCCCGATATCGCTTCCCGACAGATGCGTCCGCTCCGCAATGGCGCCCACCAAATGATTCGGCGCAATATGATGGTCCCGCCCGATGTTAATGATGATTTTGCCGTATCTGCCGCCATACTCGGATTTTCCCCTGCCGCCGTTCCGCTCTCGTGTATGCGTCGGCGCAATTTCCAGAATGTCCTCCGTCTTGTTAAGCTCTCCGAAATGCAATTCCAATACCGCGGCGGCAAGCTGCTCGGCAGAAAATCCGTTGCCGATGATTTCCTCCGCCATTTTCGCATAAGGGAATTCCGTTTTCTCCGCCAACAACTGCTCCACCGTCTCCTTGATACGGGAATAGGTGCGGGAGGTAATGTCCTCGGCGTTGGGAATTTGCTTGCGAACAATCTCGGATTTGACTTCCTTTCCGATTTGAAGCAGCTCCCCGACCTGTCTCCTGCCGCTGCAAACGGTAATTGCCCTGCCCGCCTTGCCCGCACGTCCGGTTCTGCCGATACGGTGCACGTAGTATTCGGTGTTTTGGGGCAGGTCATAGTTGATGACATAATCAATATCGCTGACGTCGATTCCTCTTGCGGCAACATCGGTTGCACTCAGTATGGTAATTCTACCCTGCTTAAACGCTTCCATCACCTTGGTACGCTGAGATTGCTTCATATCTCCATGCAAGCCCTCGGCGGAAAAGTCGTTGTTGTTCAGATACTCGTTGAGATCATCCACCATTTTTTTGGTGTTGCAGAAAATGATGCAACGCCGCGGCTGATGATACCGCAGGATTAAGTTCAGCGCATCGGTTTTTCTTCCCATCGGAACATCGTAAAAATACTGCTCGATTGCCGATACCGTAACCTGATTGCGATTGATCTGAACCAGCTGCGGATCGCGCTGATACTGCTTGGTCAGCTGCATAATCGCGGGAGGCATCGTTGCGGAGAATAAAATCGTTTGCCGTTTCTCCGGCGTTTCCTGCAATATTGTCTCGATATCCTCACGGAAGCCCATGCTCAGCATTTCATCCGCTTCGTCCAGCACCACCATTTTAACCTGCTCCAGCCGAAGCGTTTTCCGCCGCATATGGTCCATGATTCTTCCTGGTGTCCCGATGACGATGTTAGCTTTTTTCAGCCGCATGATCTGTCGATCCATCGGCGCGCCGCCATAGACGTCTACCGCCTTGATTCCGTACATAAAGGCGGAAAGCTTCTTCATTTCCTCGCAAGCCTGCACCGCAAGCTCTCTGGTCGGGCAAAGAATCAAAATCTGCACCTTGTTTTTCTTTTCGTCATCGGTTTCAACGGCTTCCAAGGCGGGAATGCCGAATGCGACCGTTTTTCCGGTACCGGTTTGGGAGCGTCCGATTACATCATAGCCCGCTCGGATAAGCGGAATGCTTTGTGCCTGGATGTCGGTGGGGTTTTCAAAGCCCATCCGTTCCACGGCACGTTCGATTTCGTTCGGCAAATTCATTGCCGAAAAGGGGATTGGGGTTTTCCGATTCATTCTGTTCCTCATTTCGAAATGATATTATTTACATAAAAAAACGAGGATAGTTCTCCTCGTTTCCAAATCAAGTATGATAAAGCACTCAGTAAACAAGTTTTTATTATACGACAAAAAGCCGATTTTGTCAACTCGCGAAAGAGACCCCCGCTCCGAGCGGCGATTGCGAAATTTGAAAAGCAACTCCCGCAATAAATTGCCTGCAAAACCTTGCAATCTGACTATCGGTATGTTATACTGAAATTTGTTCGTTCGACTTTTTTGCACTGTCGCGAAAGAAAAAAAGATATCCCTGTCGAACCGAAAAGACATAAAAAGAGCGTTCCCGCTTTTCTCCGTGTTCTGCGATGAAAAGTCGGCAGAGACGTTCTTCTGATGAAAAGAAAGGAAAGAGCATGGAATGAAGAAGTTTTTCAGTGATTTCAAGGCATTTGCTTTGAAAGGTAACATTGTCGATATGGCAGTCGGTGTTGTTGTCGGCGGCGCTTTCAGCAAAATTGTTTCTTCGCTGGTAGCCGATATTATTTCCCCGCTGATCAGCTTGGCGACCGGCAAGGTAACGCTGACCGACCTCAAGTGGGTAATCAATCCGGCTGTCACCGATGCGGCAGGCAATATTGTTCAGACAGAGACCGCACTGACCTACGGCAATTTTCTTCAAAGCATCCTCGACTTTTTGATTATCGCCTTTTCCATCTTTATTGTCATCCGCTTGATGATGAAAGCACAGGAAAAAATGGAAAGCTTAATCAAAAAAGAAAAAAATGAGGAAGAAGAGAAGAAAGAGGAGGCTCCCGCCGAAAAAGAGGAAGAGACGGAGCTTGCACTTTTAAAGGAAATCCGCGATCTGCTGAAAAAAGAGTAAATTCTTCGATAAAAGGCAATCGCCTGTTATCGCACAAGCTTTTTACGATTTTTCAAAACGGGTATCTCATCGAAAGGAAGGACATATTCACTTGAAGAAAAAAATATCTTTATCTCTTGCGGTTTGCGCTTTGCTGATGCTGTGTAGCTGTGATGAAAAAAGCGGATTCCTGCAAAAATTTACAGAGGCAAACAATGCCGTCAACGACTTTGTGTGGGTAAAAATCGGATTGGTGCTGTTGCTCGGCACCGGTATCATCATGACCTGCATGACAAAATGGTTTCAACTTTCACATATCGGTCATTGGTTCAAAAGCACCATCGGCAGTGTCTTTAAAAAGCACGTCTCCGGTCATACGGGAGACCGTTCCTCTATTTCACAGTTCCAGGCACTCTGTACCGCTCTTGCGGCAACCGTCGGCGTCGGAAACATTGCGGGAGTTGCCGCCGCCATTGTGTCGGGTGGACCCGGTGCGGTTTTTTGGATGTGGGTTGCCGCCTTTTTCGGCATGATGACCAACTTTTCCGAAAACGTGCTCGGCATCTATTACAGGAGAAAAAATGCTCACGGCGAATGGTCCGGTGGTGCAATGTATTATCTGCAGGACGGCTTGGGCAGCAAAAAAGGCTGCAAAACCATCGGAAAGGTGCTGGCGATTCTCTTTTCCGTCTTCGCCATCCTCGCCTCTTTCGGTATCGGCAACATGGGACAGGTAAACAAAATCGTTGCCAATGTCGAAAGCGCTTTCGAAATCAAAGCGCTTTCGGATATTCAGCTGCTCGGCACCGATTTGTATAAGCTGATTCTCGGCTTGGTGTTGATGATTTTCGCGGCGCTGATTGTGCTCGGCGGAATCCAGCGGATTGCCACCTTTGCCGAAAAGATTGTTCCGTTTATGGTTTGCGCATTTGTTGTCCTGT
>CAZFQM010000170.1:0-4291 GCA_964520995.1 uncultured Oscillospiraceae bacterium | reverse complement strand
TTACAAAATGCTCGATTTGTCGGTAAACGATGATTTTTCCGCATATCGTTATACGGTCGTTTCCGCTTGGGAAAGCTTCTTCAAAAACGGCGGTGCAGGTGCCGCTTATGTCGATATCGACAAGCAAGGCTATGTCACCTGGAAGAGCGATAAAAAATCCGCCGACGACCTCGCCGCTTTCGGTAAGCTCGCCGCCAAATTCGCAACTGATAACAGTATCGTTGCAAGTGAAACCAAATCACCGGCAGATAACGAAAGCTCGGTTACCTTTAATGATTTAGCCGCCGGCTACTATCTTATCACTTCTACCCTGGGAACCAAGGTAATCGTCCAAACCACTCCCGATAGTCCTAATCCGACCATCAACGAGAAAAACCCGTTGCCGACCATCGACAAAGAGGTCAAAGAAGATTCCACCGATGTATTCGGTGAAGCCAACACCGCGCAAATCGGTGATACCGTTGAGTTTAAGACCACCATTCATGCAAAAAGCGGTGCAAAGAGCTATGTTCTCCACGATAAAATGGATGCCGGCTTTACCCTTAACCAAAGCAGTATTGAAGTCAAGGTCGGTACCTCTCCGCTTACCAAGGACACCGATTATACCGTAAGCTTTACAAATACCGATTCGTGCAGCTTTGAAATCACCTTTACGCAAACCTATCTTGACACCATCACCGCAGATACCGATATCATCGTTACCTACAGTGCGGTATTGAATGACAAAGCCGCTATCTCCACCGCAACCAACGACAACCAAACCTGGTTAACCTTCGGTGGCGGCAGCCAAACCTCGATTGACACAACCAAAACTTCCACTTTCAAATTCGACTTGGTAAAAACCAAGAACGATAACACCTTTTTGAGCGGTGCGAAATTTAAGCTTTATGACGCCAAAACAGGCGGCAACGAAATCAAGCTGGTAAAAGAAGCAGACGGGTCCTACCGTGTAGCAACCGCTACCGAAATAGCGACACCGGACTTTACGGCAGCCACCATTGAAGCCGGCACCGTTGTCGTCAAGGGCTTGGATTCCGATGCCAAAACCACCTACTGGCTGGAAGAGCTTGAGGCTCCGGTCGGCTACAACAAGCTGGAGGAGCGCGTTGAAATCAAGATGAACGAGGGTAAGAACCTGGATGCCTCAACCGATGAAAGCAAATGGTTGTCCGGTGGCGTTCATGTTGTCAACAATACCGGTGACAAGCTTCCCTCTACGGGCGGTATCGGTACCACCATTTTCTATATCGTAGGCTCTGTTTTGATTATCGGCGCGGTTGTACTTTTAATTACCAAAAAACGCATGAGCAAATATGAAGTAAACGCTGAAAAGTAATGGTTACTGTGAACGGTGGGGCATGGGAGCGTTCCCCCTGCCCTGCCTCACAGCGATAAGGAGAATCCCGCATGAAGAAAAAACGGAATCATTTGGTAACCGTTCTTTTAGTTGTGGTGCTTTTTGCAGGCTTGTCCTTACTGCTGTATCCGAGCATCAGCAATTATTGGAACCTATATCATTCGTCACAAGCAATTGCAAGCTATGGCGAAACGGTAAAAAATATAGATGCCGAAAAATATGCCGAGCTGTTGGAAAAATCGCAGGAGTACAATCAATCCCTCACCGAATATTCGGGCGGATTTCAGCTGTCACAGACACAAAAAGAGCAGTATAAAAGCTTATTGAACATCTCCGACAACGGAATCATGGGATACATCGAAATACCGAGGATCAACGTCAATCTTCCTATCTATCACGGAACAGACGAATCGGTTTTGCAGGTCGCTGTCGGTCATCTGGAATGGTCGAGCCTGCCTGTCGGCGGAGCAGGAAGTCATTGTGTTTTGTCGGGACACCGCGGCTTACCGAGTGCCAAGCTACTGACCAATCTCGACAAGATGTCGGAGGGTGACATTTTTGTGCTCCGTGTTTTAAACGAGGTCTTTACCTATGAGGTAGATCAAATATTGATTGTAGAGCCGACAGACACCGATAGTCTCAAAATAGAAGCAGGTAAAGATTTATGCACCCTGGTCACCTGCACGCCCTACGGTATCAATACGCATCGGCTGCTAATCAGAGGTCATCGGATTGAGAACACGAAGGAAGCTTTGGCGATTCGTATCACGGCGGAAGCCAATCAAATCGAGCCTTTGATTGTTGCGCCGATTGTAGCTTTACCTCTTTTACTCATCGCTTTGATTATTCTTTTTATCCCCAAGCGGCAAAAAAAGTACAAAGGTGAATCGGATGAAAACTTTTAAACGCATATTTCATTTTATGATGCTCTCGGTATGTTGCCTTGCCCTTGCCTCAACAAATGCATTTGCAAAACAGGTCGGCAGCCCAAGCGAGGAGCTTACGCTGAGCATTTTCTATCATGATAACGGGCAGGCAATGGTCGGTGCCAAGTTCCGCTTATATCTGCTTGCCGAAAAAAACAGCAATGGGAAATATATTGCTTCGGAGCAGTTCAAATCCTACCCCATCAACATCTCCGAGGATGCCGAGACCCTGCGTGATTTAGCAGCCACCTTGGAGGGATATGTGCTTCGTGACAACATTCCGCCGACAGACAGCGGAACAATCGGCGAGAACGGCAGTGTTTCCTTTCCGACGAACTCAAATAAGCTTTCCGCAGGCATTTATCTGGTGCTCGGAGAGCGACACACGCAAAACGGTATTGTATATGATGCTTCGCCCTTTACAATTATACTACCTGCTGCCGATTCCACCGATGATGAATCGGCATATCATGTTAAGGTGGAAGCTAAATATGAGTTTTTCGTCGATCAGGACAACGACATTGACATTGACCAAGATGTTATAACACGCAAGGTATTAAAGGTATGGAAGGACACCGAAAAGCCGGAGGATCGGCCGAACGAAATCAAAGTACAGCTTCTGAAAAACGGAGAGGTATATGAAACCGTTACTTTAAATAAGGACAACAACTGGCGTTACGAATGGAATGATTTATCCCGTGACGAGCAGTGGAATGTGGTTGAGCTGACACCGAACCATTATTTTGTGACCATAACGCGCGAGGGTACCACTTTTGTAGTCACAAACACCCATGCCGACATCATCAACCTGCCGCCAACCGACACGCCCCTGTCGCCCGGAAAGCCTTTTTTACCGCAAACCGGTGTTTTATGGTGGCCGATTCCGCTACTTGCAGCGGGTGGCGTGCTCTTCTTAATCATCGGAACACTGCTCAAAAAGAGGAATTTCCATGATTAAGAAGTCGAAAATTTTTATGGTCATCGGAAATCTGTTGATTTTCTCCTCTGTAGTCCTGTTCGGGTACAATCTATGGAGCGAGATAGCCGCAGAAAGAACTTCAATCAGGGCTTTAGGGCAAATAAACGTCTCATCGACGCAGACAAGAAGCGACGGACAGCTTCCCGATTATGTTCTGAACCCAAATATGGATATGCTGGCAAAAACAATTGACGGTGTCAGTTATATCGGCGTATTGCAAATTCCCGCTCTGGAGCTTGAGCTGCCGATTGCCGAAGCATGGAATTACAAAACCTTAAAAAAAGCCCCCTGCCGTTACAGTGGTTCGGCTTACTTGGAACATTTTGTCATCTGTGCACACAATTACAGTTCCCAATTCGGCAAGCTGAACAAGCTCCACAGCAATGATGAAATAAAGTTCACCGACATGGACGGTAATGTTTTTCTCTATACAGTGGTTGAAACCGAAGTACTTAAATCCAATGCGGTAGAGGAAATGCAAAGCAGTGATTGGGATTTAAGCCTGTTTACCTGCACAATCGGCGGGCAAAGCCGAATCACCGTAAGATGCATCAAAGCAGACACACAACCGGAGCTGTAAGGCGGTTTGCCAACGCTTCTCATAAAAAAGCTGTAGGCCTATCAAAAGATAGACCTACAGCTTTTTTAGGCTCTGCTTAAAAATAGTTCTTACTACTTGAGAACGGTCCCCAACATTTTACTATAGGTATTCACATCAAAATGTTCTCCAAAGGTTTTATAGTATTCTTCTCCCAGGTAAATAGCAAAGCTGGTTATCGTTTCAAAGCCTGCCCGCTCATACCAAATTGCATCCTGCGCAACCACATCTGTCAAACAGCGAAAACGTTGAATCGGTTTTTTCCAGCCTGAAAACCAGGAGTTATCCAACCAATAATCTAATACCTGCGCATTTTTACGTCCGAATACCTCCAACAAACGTCCCACAGGTTCAATAGACTTTTTGTTCATTTCGCTCTCCGGATCGCACATCGGACGTGTCAGATTGCGTTTCATCGGCGCATACTCCAG
>CAZFQM010000169.1:0-4298 GCA_964520995.1 uncultured Oscillospiraceae bacterium | reverse complement strand
CAATCAGCGCACAGCCTGCTTGGATACAGCCCTCGGCTACACCCGAAACAATCTGCGCCACCTTTTCGGGGTAGTTCTTGCCGACTGCAACGTAGTCCAGGAAAAATTGCGGCTTTGCACCGCAGCAAATGATGTCATTGACACACATCGCAACGCAATCAATGCCGACGGTGTCGTGCTTGTCCAGCAAAAACGCAAGCTTTAGCTTTGTTCCGACACCGTCGGTGCCCGAAACAAGCACGGGGCGCCGAATGCCGGTCATATCAAGCTCAAACAAGCCACCGAAGCCGCCGATTCCGGACAGCACTCCGTCGGTCATTGTTTTTGCAACATGGCTTTTCATGAGTTCTACTGCTTTATAACCGGCGGTAACGTCAACGCCCGCCTCTTTATAGCTATCGCTGAAGCTTTTCAAAACGTTCATCCTCTTTCTTATGTGTTATTTTTCTTTCCGTTCGGATAATTTACATTCAAATTTGTTTTTATCGGTGGTCTGCGGCGGAGCTACGGGGTATTTTCCGGTGAAGCAAGCATCGCAGAATCCGCATTTGGCACCGTTTGCGATTTTGTTGACACTTTCCACGCTGAGATATCCGAGAGAATCGGCGCCGATATGCCGGCAAATCTCCGGAATGCTCATTTTGCAGGCACTCAGCTTATCCTTGCTGTCAATGTCGGTGCCGAAATAGCAGGGATTGGTAAAGGGCGGGGAGGAGATACGAACGTGTACCTCGGTCGCGCCTGCGTCACGCAACAGCTTGATGATTTTTCCGCAGGTCGTTCCGCGCACGATAGAATCGTCTACCATCACAACACGTTTGCCGGCAACGGTGTTTTTCACCGCATTCAGCTTGATTTTCACAGCGTCCTCACGCTCGTTTTGATTCGGCTTAATAAAGGTTCTTCCGACATAACGATTTTTGATAAAGCCGTTGCCGTAGGGAATTCCCGATTGCTTTGCAAAGCCGAGTGCAGCCTCTAATCCGGAATCGGGACATCCGATTACCACATCGGCTTGTACGGGATGCTCCAATGCCAAAAATGCGCCTGCACGCTGACGTGCTTCCTGAACGCTTGCGCCGTCTATGACCGAATCGGGTCTTGCAAAGTAGATAAATTCAAAAACACAGGTTGCGCTTTTTTCACCGCAGTGGGTTTTGATAGAGGAAAGCTCTCCGTTTTTGACAACAACGATCTCTCCCGGTTCCACATCGCGAACAAACTCGGCATTGACGCTGTCCAGCGCACAGGTCTCCGAAGCGAATACGATGGCGCCGTCCTCACATTTTCCGATGCAAAGCGGGTGGAAGCCGTGGGGGTCACGTGCCGCAATGAGCTTTGTCGGACTCATGACGATGAGAGAGTATGCTCCCTTGATATCGTACATCGCGCCCTCTACCGCTTCCTCAATGGAGGCAGATTGCAGGCGGTGCTTTGTAATGGAGTAGGCGATGACCTCGGTGTCATTGGTGCCATGGAAAATAGCACCCTCCAATTCGAATTTTTCTCTCAGCTCCTGTGCATTGGTCAGATTTCCGTTGTGCGCCAATGACATCTGTCCCTTGACATGGCGGATGACCAAGGGCTGTGAGTTGCTGCGAGAGGATTGCCCCGTGGTGGAATAGCGTACATGACCGATGGCGATGTTGCCACAGCCCAATTTTTCCAAGGCTTCATTGTCGAAAACATCGGGAACCAAGCCCAGATCTCTGCGATATCGGATAATGCCGTCATCGTTTACCGCAATGCCGCAGCTTTCCTGTCCGCGATGCTGGAGCGCGTAAAGCGCGAAATAGGTTGATTTTGCCACATTGGCGGTTTTGTTTTCGTAAATGCCGAATACGCCGCATTCTTCGTGAATGCTGTCTAAAAACATATTGTTGCCCCTTTCCGAGATAGACAATTCAGAGTGAACGCTGAATTGTTGTTCCTAAAACACTGCCTGTCAAAATTTGCAGACACCGTATTTTCTTTCAAAATAACATTGGTTTTGGCAGGTTGTCCTGCCAAAACCAGTGTAAACAGAACCGGCAAATGCGGAATGTTATTCGCCGAGCAAACGCTTCATAACCTCTTTGTAAGCGTCCTCTTCGCCGCCCATATCTCTGCGAAAACGGTCTTTGTCCAATTTTTCATGGGTAACCGTATCCCAGAAGCGGCAGGTGTCGGGAGAAATCTCATCAGCCAAAACGATGGTTCCGTCCGAAAGCTTGCCGAATTCCAATTTGAAATCGATCAGTTGGATATTGGCATCCTTCAGGTAAGCAGAGAGCACCTCATTGATTTTCAAGGAGTATTTCGCGATTAAGCCAAGCTCTTCCTCGGTGCACCAGTTCATCGCCATGATGTGGTACTCGTTGACCATCGGGTCGCCGAGCGCATCATCCTTATAGCAGTATTCCAAAACGGTTTTGCTCATGGGAGTACCCTCGCTCAAGCCGAGTCTTTTTGCAAGCGAGCCTGCGGCGATATTGCGAACGATAACCTCCAGCGGCACGATGGAAACCTTTTTCACGATGGTTTCACGGTCGGAAATTTCTTCTACAAAGTGAGTGGGAACACCGGCCTTTTCCAACAGCTTCATCAAGTGGTTGGTGACTCGATTGTTGATAATACCCTTGTCATGAATCGTTCCCTTTTTGGCGCCGTTTCCGGCTGTGGCATCGTCCTTGTAATCCACAATGTACAATTCCGGATTCTCGGTGCTGTAAACCTTTTTCGCCTTTCCCTCGTAAAGCATTTCTACTTTTTTCATAGTGCTGCAACCTCCGCTTGTATTTTTTTATCTTTTTCCAAGACCTCAACGGTCATGTTCTTTTTCATTTCGTCCAATTGTGCCGCAATTTCATCATCCGATACGGCAAGAATCTGCGCCGCCAGGATTGCCGCATTTTCCGCGCCGTCAATGGCAACGGTAGCGACCGGAATTCCTTTCGGCATCTGCACCGTCGCAAGAAGTGCATCCAATCCGTCCAATGTGGAGGACTTTATCGGAATGCCGATGACCGGCAAGGTGGTATGCGCCGCCAGCACGCCCGCCAAATGAGCTGCTTTCCCCGCCGCCGCGAGAATGACACCGAAGCCGTTTTCCTTTGCGGTTGCCGCGAATTCACAGGCCTGCGCAGGGGTGCGATGTGCGCTGAAGACATGAACCTCGGTTGTGATACCGAAATTTTTTAAAGCTTTTATTGCTCCTTTTACAATCGGCAGATCGCTGTCGCTTCCCATAATTACTGCCGCTTTTTTTTGAGCCATAATGATACCCTTCCTTTCCTATCGACGATATTCCCTTTGCAAAATAAAAACAAGCTACGGCTGAAAACCGCAGCTTGAGATACACTCATTGCGTAATGCTTTTGACATGGGAAAATCCGCTTGATTTCAGACCTGATTGCTTGCCTGCGCGCAAAAAGGCTCCGGACGCACTTATCCGGATATTATCCTGCGGGCAACAAAGCATTGTGCGGCAAGTTGCAGCTGCTGTTTTTATGGCATTTTCAGGATAAGTCATATTGACACACAGCCTTTCCGAACAATATTTCACGTCTGATTGCTTTTGTTATACTATTATTTTATCCTATCTTCCCGCAAATTTCAACACCTAATTATCAACAAGCTTCCCAAATAAAGAGTTGCTTTATTGGTTATTCTAAACAATCAAGGAATGGGCTGTTTGGCGGAGACTTTCAGAACGCAAAAAACGAGCGGACATAATACAAGCAATCTCTTTCATAATTATGTAGGGGAGTTCCCGAGGGAAGAGATTTGCTATTTTAATGAGAAAGAAGCGAAAGCAGTGTGATGTATCGGGTTATAAAGCTTCGATGGAAATTTTTGATTGCACTGACGGTGGCTTTGACCGTCGGTTTGACGGGGCTGACCTTTGTCAATATGGCAAGAGGCGGCACACCGACAGGCGAATATGCACCGCTTTATCCGAATTTACGAACGGAAGCGGAGCAGCCGACCGCGCGGGAGCGAAAAACCGCCTATCTTACCTTTGATGACGGTCCCTCTAAGGTCACGCCGTATATTTTAGATATATTGGAGGCGGAAAAGGTGAAAGCGACCTTTTTCGTCATCGGCACGACTCGAGCGGGGGATCCGGAAATGATAAAACGCATTTATGACGAGGGGCACACTGTCGGAGTCCATTCCTATTCCCATAAATACCATGAGATTTATCGGAGTGTGGCGGATTATTTAAAGGATTTTAATGAAATGGAAAATCGGATTTTTGAGATAACAGGGGAGCATCCCCGCATTTTTCGTTTCCCCGGCGGAAGCAATAATGCGAC
>CAZFQM010000168.1:2509-4298 GCA_964520995.1 uncultured Oscillospiraceae bacterium | reverse complement strand
CGATGCACATGTCCTCGGTTTCTCCATTTAAAAGGCTATCACTTTTCCTTTTTCGACAACCTCTCCTCCCCATCAAGGGGAGGTTGTTTTTTACCTGCGGCAAAATCGGTGCAGCTTTGGATTCTTCGCATGATGTTGGCTAAAACATATATTTACATCTCCTTTTAAATGTGCTATTATATAAATAATGATAGTCAAGTGCACCTTGCTCTTGGCAAAAGTTAACCGAAAACGACTTTCTCCGACAGATGCCAAAAACAATCGAGTGCAGTATATCAAGAAAAAGCGTATCTGAAAGCAAAGGAACAAACAGAGCACAGAAAGGATATTGCAATGGCAAAAAACAAATTGGTTTCGTTGATTATCCCCTGCTATTTTGAAGAGTCCGCTGTCCCGCTTTTTTATCAAGCAACGGCAAAGGTGGTGGACAGCCTACCGCAATATGATTTTGAGCTGATCTTTGTGGATGACGGCTCCCGCGACAACACCCTGGCAGAAATCAAGAAGCTGTCTGAAACGGACAATCGGGTAAAATATCTCTCTTTTTCCCGAAATTTCGGCAAGGAATCCGCGATGTATGCCGGTATGGAATACGCCAAAGGAAGCTATGTTGCCACCATGGACGTGGACCTGCAGGACCCACCGGAGCTGTTGCCCGAAATGCTCCATCTGCTGGAAACGGGAGAATATGATTGCGTGGCGACCAAGCGCGTCAACCGCAAGGGCGAACCGCCGATCCGCTCTTTTTTTGCCCGCGCGTTTTATAAAATCATCAACAAAATATCCCAAACCGAGATTGTAGACGGTGCACGGGATTTTCGGCTGATGACCCGACAAATGGTAAACTCGGTGTTGCAGGTCAAAGAATACAGCCGCTTTTCCAAGGGGATTTTCAGCTGGGTGGGGTACCGCACCAAATGGCTGGAGTTCCAAAACACCGAACGGATTGCAGGCGAAACCAAGTGGTCCTTCTGGAAGCTGTTTTTTTATTCCATTGATTGTATCATCGCGTTTTCCACTGTGCCGCTGATGTTGGCCTCGGTGCTCGGCGTCGTGTTCTGTCTGATTTCCTTTTTGGCAATCATCGTAATCACCATCCGTGAGCTGATCTGGCAAGGCTCTGCCTACGGCTGGCCCTCCCTTGTTTGTATTATTTTTCTGTTGGGCGGCATCCAGCTGTTCTGCATGGGAATACAGGGACAATATATCTCCAAAACTTACATGGAAACCAAAAACAGACCGAAATACATCGTCAAGGAGCAAAGTGAGAACCATGAGGAATAAATCGACAGCGTTACGGCGCTATCTTTTACATTTTGCGGCATTTCTGCTGCCCGCTTCTTTACTGCTCATCCTGTTTAAAGAGCTTGGCTTTTACCCTTTCGGAGAGAAATCCCTGCTGATTATGGACATGAACGACCAGTATGTTCATTTTTTCGCATCCTTAAAGGATTTGGCTTCGGGCGACGGCAGCCTGTTCTTTTCCTGGTCAAAGGCAATGGGACAGAACTATATCGGATTGTTTGCCTATTATTTGGCGAGTCCGCTTTCCTTTATCACGCTGTTTTTCGACAATGAAATTCTACCGCTCGGTATCTTTGTGCTGACCGTTTTGAAGCTTTCCCTCTGCGGATTGACCTGTTCGATCTATCTCAGCCGCGCTTTTGACGAAGACCGCACCTTCAAATTGTTTTTCACCACCTGCTATGCCCTTATGAGCTATACCTTGGTCTATTCCCTCTCTTTAATGTGGCTGGATGCGGTAATCTATCTTCCCATCATCCTGCTC
>CAZFQM010000168.1:0-2499 GCA_964520995.1 uncultured Oscillospiraceae bacterium | reverse complement strand
GGAGTGAGTACATCATCAAAGGGAAAAAGCCGACGCTGTTCATAATCGGCATTTCCCTGATGTTTTTGTCCAACTATTACATCTCCTACGCGGTAGCGCTCTTCTGCGTGATGTACTATTTTTATCGCCTATTCTCTCTAAACCGAATGAGTGACGGCAGGGTGATTGTTAAAAACCTGCTGAAAATCGCACTTTCCGCCCTTGCGGGAATCGGTCTTTCCGCGTGGTTACTCATCCCCACCGTCTTTGACCTATCCATGCGGGAAGCCGGATATCAAAACACCGATACTTTTTATTACTCCTTTTGGGAGATCCTCAAAAAATTCACCCCCGGGTATTATGACAGCATTACCAACAGCGGCTTACCTGCCGTTTTCTGCGGTATCGGCGTGTTGCTGCTTGCCATCGCTTTCTTTTTCAATCCCAAAATACTCCCCAAGGTGCGGTGGATGGCAGGCGGTATTGTCGCTGTCTTTTTGCTCAGCTTTTGGATCGTACCGTTAGATAAATTCTGGCACGGTATGCAATCCCCCACCTGGTTTCCCTACCGATATGCGTTTTTGTTCAGCTTCTTTTTGATTTTGACTGCCTATTTCCAATATCGAAATATGGAGATTCGACTAAAGCCATATCTCAGAGAGGGGATTTCGGTCTTTTTGGTTCTGTTGGTCTGTTTGAATCTCTACTCCAATGCTTCGGCTATGATTAAAGGATTGGACGAAGAATTCGGCTACAAAAGCATATCACAGTACCGAGATTTTTACCGGCAAACCGAAACCGTATTGTCGAACATTCCCGCCGATGAAGAAATCTATCGGGTCGAAAAAGACTATGAATATTCCAAAAATGACGCCATGCTGTTCGGCTATAACGGCATTACCCATTATTCCTCCACCCATATCACCCAAATAAATGAATTTACCAAAGAGCTGGGCTTTACGCAATACCATTTTTGGAATGCTTATTTCGGTTCCACCCCCATCACCGACAGCCTGTTTAATGTCAAATACATCTTATCCAAAAAAACGATGAGTGATTTTGACACGCCGCTCGGCACCTATGATGACATCACCCTGTATCGAAACAACTACTGCCTGCCGATCGGTTTTGCGGTTCAGGGAGAGCAAGCCGACCATTATCAAAGCACCGAAAATCCTTTTGAAAATCAAAACAACCTATTGAATGCGCTATCCGGATTGAATGGGCAGGTGTTCCGAGCAATCCACTTCGAAGAGAGCTTTTCGCAAGGCGGTACCCAAGCGACGTACCGCTTCATCGCACCGCACCAAGACCCTGTTTATCTTTACATGAGCGGCGGATGGACCTATGCAAGCGTTACCGTAAACGGGAATTATATTGCGCCCTATTTCAGCGGCGAAACAAAGGGTGCGCTGTATATCGGCAGCTTCGACAGCGGGGAAACCGTCGAAATCAAAGTAAGCTCCAACAGCGCCAAGGCTTTGGAAATCAACAAGGCTTATTTGTATGACATCGACAGCGACTATTTCTCCCAAAGCATTGAGAAGCTGCAAGCAGAGGGATTGTATGACACACAGCAGTTAGGCAACGGATTAAACGCCAAGATAACACTCGACGGCAGTAAGCTGTGCTTCACCTCCATTCCCTACTCAAAAGGCTTCACGGTCAAAATAAATGGGCAAGCGGTTGAGACCTTTGCCTATGCGGACACCTTTTTGGCATTTTCCGCTCCCGCCGGAGAAAGCAACCTGGAAATCCGCTTTGTTTCGCCGGGGTTTTATATCGGGCTGACCATATCTCTGCTGACCGCGGTCATTTTGCTGAGCTTGTGGGTCATCGCCAAACGGAAGCAGAAAAAGGCACAGTGACATCGCTTATCTTTTCCGCAAGGCAACCGATTGCACGAATGATGCGCAGGAGACCGAGCAAACGTCTTATGCGTCCTGTTTTCCCACCGAAAGCATATGTCGATAAGAAAAGGCTGCAAATAATGGCATTACGCCCTTGTTTGCAGCCTTAATGTAACCTTAATTTGTTTCCCTTAAAACAAGGAAAGCTTTAAGGGAAACGGTGATTGCGCCCTCACTTTAGTCGAATATAGCGGTCATCTACCTGCTCCCTCTCGCTTCAGTTTATCCGTGCAAGTGATGCATTCTTGTATGAGTCATCCTCGGTAACTTCTTTGATAACCTTTATTTGCCTCGGAAATACAATCTCTGCATTCTCATCACTTAACTCAATCTCGGCAATTGCTTTATCATCCCAAAAAGGATAGACATCAATTTCGAAATACTGATTTTCATATGTAAGGCAATATCTTGTCTTGCGGATTTGTCTTTTGGTTGTATCCGCATCCATTAAAAGCTTCAGATATTCCGCTTGCGATAAACCAAGCAATATCTTCCTTCGTTCCCTGAACTCTGATTTTTAATTTTGGAATATCATCCATATATTGATTTTCGTTTACATCGTAACTATTCTTCATCTCGAAATGCCTCCAAATACTCATCAATGATGTCT
>CAZFQM010000167.1:0-4302 GCA_964520995.1 uncultured Oscillospiraceae bacterium | reverse complement strand
GATTCCGATGCCAAGAAGGTACTTGCTGCCGGCATCGAAACCCTGAAGATTCGTTCCGTATTGACCTGCCATGCGAAGCAGGGCGTTTGTGCGAAGTGCTACGGCTCCAACCTGGCAAACGGCAAGACCGTTGCAGTGGGTGAAGCGGTTGGTATCATCGCCGCTCAATCCATCGGTGAGCCGGGTACACAGCTGACCATGAGAACCTTCCACACCGGCGGTATTGCGTCGGCAGAGGATATCACCCAGGGTCTTCCCCGTGTTGAGGAGCTGTTTGAGGGCAGACGTCCGAAGAACTCCGCTATCATCACCGAGATTTCCGGTACCATCCGAATGGATGAGATCAAACGGGTGCGCCATGCAATCGTTACCGGCGAGGACGGCGAGGAAAGACAGTATCCGATTCCTTATGGATATCGCTTAAAGGTAACCGACGGCGACAAGGTTATCGCGGGCGACCCGCTGACCGAGGGCTCCATCAATCCGCATGATGTGCTGGCTGTTAAGGGCGAGCAGGAGGTACAAAACTACCTGATTTCCGAGGTACAAAAGGTTTATCGGATGCAGGGTGTTGATATCAACGATAAGCACATTGAGGTTATCGTTCGTCAGATGATGCGCAAGGTAAGAGTAGACGATGCCGGAAGCACCGAGCTGCTGTCGGGTGCACTGGTGGATCGTGCCGAGGTACTCAGCGCGAACAAGGAAATCCAGGCGAGAATCGACGCGGGCGAAACCGACCTCAAGAAAGCGACGGTTATCCCGGTAATGCTCGGTATCACCAAGGCTTCTCTGGCGACCGACAGCTTCCTGTCGGCGGCATCCTTCCAGGAGACCACCAGAGTACTGACCGAGGCGGCAATCAAGGGCAAGGTCGATCCGTTGATGGGCTTGAAAGAAAACGTTATCATCGGAAAGCTGATTCCTGCGGGAACCGGTATGGCTTGCTATCGTGATGTGCAGGTTGTACCAACCAAAGCAGAGCCGGTAGGCGCTGTTAAGGAAATTTCTACAGATTTTTAAAAAAGCATCCGGTGTACCGATTTGATGCTTGACAAATGCTTGCGTTTAGTGTTAAAATATGAAAGCGTGAGTTGTTGCGGTTAGACGGCTTTGCGGCGCAAAGCCGTTTGACATATATTTTAATCGCTTCGGTTTGATTCCGAAGCATATTATTGATGTAAGGAGGTGCAATATGCCTACATTTAACCAGCTGGTCAGAAAAGGAAGAACTGTGGTTGAAAAGAAATCAACGGCTCCTGCTCTTCAAAAGGGATTTAACTCTTTGCAGAAGAAGGCGATTGATTTAAGCTCTCCGCAGAAGCGTGGTGTTTGTACTGCTGTCAGAACATTGACCCCGAAAAAGCCGAACTCAGCTTTGAGAAAGGTTGCCAGAGTTAAGCTTACCAACGGAAACGAGGTAACAGCTTATATTCCCGGTGTCGGTCACAACTTGCAGGAGCACAGCGTTGTTTTGATCCGTGGCGGACGTGTAAAGGATCTTCCCGGTACCCGTTACCACATTATCCGTGGTACTTTGGATGCACAGGGAGTGGCGAAAAGAATGCAAGCCCGTTCCAAGTATGGAGCAAAACGTCCGAAAGCTGGTGCTGCGAAGTAGTGAAAACCCCGAAAATGTAGCTTTGAAAAAGTCATTTGCCCTTATTATGGCAGTTTTAACATAAAACGCCTTGATATTGGCATAATAGTCACAGAACGGCTTGCCGACTGTGGCTGAACGGGAGTTTGACGCTTTCGAGTACCGATGAACTCATTATGATATGAAGGAGGGAAGCGAAGTGCCAAGAAGAGGTAAAATCGCAAAACGTGATGTTTTGCCGGATCCGCTTTACAATTCTAAATTTGTTACTCGTCTGATTAACAGTGTTATGTTGGATGGTAAAAAAGGTGTTGCTCAAAAAATCGTTTACGGCGCATTCGATATTGTTCGGGAAAAAACCGGAAAAGACCCATTAGAGGTGTTCAATGAGGTTATGGAGAATATCATGCCCGTATTGGAAGTAAAAGCACGCCGTGTCGGTGGAGCAACCTACCAGGTTCCTATGGAAGTCCGTCCGGACAGAAGAGAAACCCTCGGTCTGCGTTGGTTGACCACATATGCCCGCGCCAGAGGAGAAAAGACCATGCGCGAGCGTTTGGCAGCAGAGATGCTGGATGCACTCAACAACACCGGCGGTGCAGTAAAGAAGCGGGAAGATACCCACAAGATGGCCGAAGCCAACAGAGCTTTTGCACATTACAGATGGTAGTTCGACAATCCGTAAAGTACAGTGGTCTTGGCGTGGCGTAATGCCGCGTCAAGCCGATAATGTTAGATGTTTTTTAATCTTAGGAGGTTACTATGCCAAGAGATGTATCACTGGCGCTTACCCGTAATATTGGCATAATGGCCCACATCGATGCCGGTAAAACAACGACCACCGAGCGTATCCTTTTCTATACGGGAAGAACGCACAAAATCGGTGAGACGCATGAAGGTACCGCAACGATGGACTGGATGCAGCAGGAGCAGGAGAGAGGTATTACCATTACCTCCGCTGCGACTACCGCTTTCTGGAAGGGTCACAGAATCAATATTATTGATACCCCCGGACACGTTGACTTCACTGTGGAGGTTGAACGTTCTCTTCGTGTATTAGACGGCTCTGTAACTGTTTTTTGTGCGAAAGGCGGGGTTGAGCCTCAGTCCGAAACTGTTTGGAGACAAGCAGACAAGTATCGCGTTCCGAGAATGGCTTACGTAAACAAGATGGATATCACCGGAGCAGATTTTTATAATGTTGTTGCGATGATGAAAGACCGTCTGAAATGTAACGCAGTTCCGATTCAGCTTCCGATCGGTGCAGAGGATACCTTTACCGGTATCATCGACCTGGTAACGATGAAGGCTGAGATTTATAAAGATGATTTGGGCAAGGAATTCGATATTACCGATATTCCTGCCGATATGAAAGATAAAGCAGATGAATATCATGCTGCTTTGGTAGAGGCCGTTGCCGAAACCGATGAAGAGCTGATGATGAAGTATCTCGATGGTGAGGAATTGACCATTGAGGAGATCAAAGGCGCGATTCGTAAAGCAACGATCGACAACACCATGGTACCGGTTACCTGCGGAACCTCTTACAGAAATAAGGGCGTTCAGATGCTGTTGGATGCGATCATTGACTATATGCCCGCTCCGACCGATGTACCGAACATCAAGGGCGTTGACCCCAGAACCGATGAAGAGGTAGAAAGACCTTCCTCCGACGATGCTCCGTTTGCGGCTTTGGCATTCAAAATCGCAACCGACCCGTTTGTCGGAAAGCTTTGCTTCTTCCGTGTTTACTCCGGTGTCATCAATGCCGGAACCAGCGTTTACAATTCCAGCAAGGACAATAACGAAAGAATCGGACGTATCTTGCAGATGCACGCAAACCACAGACAGGATATCGAGACCTGCTATGCGGGAGATATCGCGGCTGCGGTTGGCTTAAAGGCTACCACCACCGGTGATACCCTCTGCGATGCGAAGAATCCGGTTATTTTGGAAACCATGGTATTCCCGGAGCCGGTTATCAGCTTGGCAATTGAGCCGAAGACCAAAGCCGGTCAGGAAAAAATGGGTATTGCTCTGGCTAAATTGGCAGAAGAGGACCCGACTTTCCGTACCTATACCAACGAAGAGACCGGTCAGACCATTATTTCCGGTATGGGTGAGCTTCACCTGGAAATTATCGTTGACAGATTGCTCCGTGAGTTTAAGGTAGAGGCAAACGTCGGTGCGCCGCAGGTTGCTTATAAAGAGACCATGCGTAAATCCGCCGATGTCGACCATAAATATGCTCGTCAGTCTGGTGGTAAAGGTCAGTACGGCCATGTTAAGATCATTGTTGAGCCGAACGAAAGCGGCAAAGGCTATGAGTTCATTAACAAGGTTGTCGGTGGTGCGATTCCGAAGGAATACATCCCCGCTGTCGATGCCGGTATCAGAGGCGCTATGCAGACCGGTGTATTGGCAGGCTATCCGGTTGTAGATATTAAGGTTACGTTGTATGACGGTTCTTACCATGAGGTTGACTCCTCCGAAATGGCATTTAAGATTGCCGGCTCTATGGCTTTCAAGGAAGCAATGAGAAAGGGCGATCCGGTTATTTTGGAGCCGATCATGAAGGTTGTTGTTATTGTCCCCGAGGATTACATGGGTGATGTTATCGGTGACTTGAACTCCCGCCGTGGACAGAGTCAGGGTATGGAAGCTCGTATCGGCGCACAGCAGATCAATGCATTTGTACCGTT
>CAZFQM010000166.1:0-4314 GCA_964520995.1 uncultured Oscillospiraceae bacterium | reverse complement strand
ATCGTTCTATTTCTCCACAATTTTACACAAAACAGTTAAAATTATACCCATTGAACAAATAAATGAAGCAAGGTTATTTTTTGTAATTTTCCCATATTTTTTAATGTATTGCAAATTCTTCGGGAATGTGATAACATAAAAACAAATGGCGCATTGTGCCGAAACAGACTTTTTAATCGGCAGGGACAAGTCTTGTCTTTTCAAGCACATATGGCTTACGCGGTGAAGCTAGCAGTGCTATTGATTTACAAAGTTTACTATGGGCTTTACATGATAAAACAGGAGGAAGAAAAATGATACGATCGATTTTTATGCGGTATCCGAACGGGAAAGCCAAAGCGGTGACCTTCAGCTATGATGACGGGGTGACGCAGGACAAGCGGCTTGCAGAGCTGTTTTGTCAATACGGGCTGAAAGGCACCTTCAATTTCAACGGAGATGCAATGCGCCAAACCTACTCTGCCGAAGAAATCAAGGAAATTTTTCTTTCCAAGGGACATGAGATCGCCGTCCACGGCCTCAACCACCGCCCCAACGGAAACCTGCGCCCTATCGAAGGAATCCGTGATGTGTTGGATTGTCGGTTGGAGCTGGAGAAAAAATGCGACAGCATTATAAGAGGAATGGCATATCCCGACACCGGTATCAATTTCTTCGGAAACGCGGGAAGCTATGAAGCAATCAAGCAATATCTGACAGAGCTTGACATCGCCTACGCCAGAACCCTGGGCGGCGACAACGCCAATTTCCTACTGCCCGGAGATTTTCACGCCTGGATGCCGTCGGCACACCATGACAATCCGAAAATCATGGATTACATCGACGAATTTCTGACCTTGGACTTATCCACCGATATGTATCATGCGGTACGCGCACCCAGATTGTTATACATTTGGGGTCATAGTCAGGAACTTGACGCGCACGACAATTGGGACCACATGGAAGCTATTTGCCAAAAGCTTTCGGGAAACAGCGACATCTGGTATGCAACCAATATTGAAATTTACGATTATGTTACCGCTTATCAAAGCTTGCGATACAGCACAGACGGTCATATCGTTTACAACCCCACCCTTTATACCTTATATATTGATGTGGACGGCATTCCCTACTGCATTCATTCGGGCGAAACAATACGGATTTAAAGCACAATCGGAGCGATTACTCCATGCAATCGCTCCGATTTTTTCTTCTATCATGAAAACATCATGCAAAAAGCTCCCCGCCGAATCTTTTCGACGAGGAGCTTTTTTTTCGGAATATTCAACGGAGATTAATACATACCGCCCATTCCGCCGCCCGCCGGCATTGCCGGTGCCGGATTTTCTTCTTTGATATCCGCAACAAGGCTTTCGGTGGTCAGCACCATTGCCGCAACGGATGCCGCATTCTGCAATGCAGAACGAGTGACCTTAGTCGGGTCTACGATACCGGCAGAAATCATATCCACATAGGTTTCGGTATACGCATCGTAGCCATAGCCGACCTTGCCTGCGCAACGAATCTTATCAATAATCACAGAGCCCTCTACGCCTGCATTCTTGGCAATCTGACGAACAGGCTCCTCCAAAGCTTTCAGCACGATGTAAGCACCTGTCTTTTCGTCGCCGCTCAAGGTATCTGCCAACGCCTTTACGTCATTGTAAGCATCCAGCGGAGCAGTTCCGCCACCTGCTACGATACCCTCTTCCACAGCAGCCTTGGTTGCAGACAGCGCATCTTCAATGCGGAGCTTTTTCTCTTTCATCTCCACTTCGGTAGCGGCACCGACCTTGATTACCGCAACACCGCCGCTTAACTTAGCAAGGCGCTCCTGCAATTTTTCACGGTCGAAATCGGAGGTTGTTGTTTCAATCTGCATTTTGATTTGAGAGATTCTGTTTTTAATCTCATCCTTATCGCCTGCACCGTCAACGATAATGGTATTTTCCTTTTGAACCTTAACCTGCTTTGCACGGCCGAGCTGTTGAATGGTGGTTTCTTTCAAATCCAAGCCCAGCTCCTCGCTGATTACCTGACCGCCGGTCAAAATAGCGATATCCTGGAGCATTTCTTTTCTTCTGTCGCCAAAGCCGGGAGCCTTTACGGCAACACAGGTAAAGGTGCCACGCAGCTTATTGACAATCAAGGTAGAGAGTGCCTCGCCCTCGATATCCTCTGCGATGATAACCAGCTTCTTACCGGATTGTACAATCTGCTCAAGCAGAGGCAGGATGTCTTGGATGACCGAGATTTTCTTATCGGTAATCAACAGATAAGCATCATCAATGATTGCTTCCATTTTATCGGTATCGGTTACCATATAAGGCGTGATGTAACCGCGGTCAAACTGCATACCCTCTACCACTTCGCTGTAGGTCTCGGCGGTTTTGGACTCTTCAATGGTGATAACACCGTCTGCGGAAACCTTCTCCATTGCCTCTGCGATCAGCTGGCCGACCGTTTCGTCACCGGAGGACACTGTTGCAACTCTGGCAATATCGGCAGAACCGGAAACCATTTTGGAATTTTTAATGATTGCTTCAACCGCAGCGTCAACTGCTTTGTTGATACCCTTTTTCACAACCATCGGATTTGCACCGGCGGCAACGTTCTTCATGCCCTCACGAACCAGAGCCTGAGCCAACAGAGTTGCGGTAGTGGTACCGTCACCGGCAGCATCGTTTGTCTTGGTAGCTACTTCTTTTACAAGCTGCGCACCCATGTTCTCGAATGCATCCTCCAGCTCGATCTCCTTTGCGATAGTAACACCGTCATTGGTGATTAACGGAGCGCCGAATTTCTTATCCAGAACAACGTTTCTGCCCTTCGGTCCCATTGTGATTTTTACGGTATCGGCAAGCTGGTCAATACCGGATTGTAATGCTTTTCTGGCTTCTTCGCCGTAAATAATTTGTTTTGCCATGATAAAATCTCCTCTACAAAATAATTAAGATATCAATAATAATCGATAAATCCTTACTCAACAATCGCCAATACATCGGATTGACGCAGAATGGTATAATCTACACCGTCAATCTTTACCTCGGTGCCGGCATACTTGCTGATGAGCACCTTATTGCCGACTGCAAGCTCCATTTTAACCTCTTTGCCGTCCACAATGCCGCCCGGGCCGACTGCTACGATTTCGGCAACCTGCGGCTTTTCTTTTGCACTGCCTGCCAGGATAATACCGCTTTTGGTTGTTTCCTCCGCTTCCACCATTTTGATGACAACGCGGTCTGCTAAAGGTTTGATATTCATATTAAATTCCTCCTGTAATATAGTTGTTGTTAATCGTTAGCACTCTTACTGTTTGAGTGCTAACGATTATTATTGTATCTGTATTTTATGAAAAATCAAATATATATATGTGAACAAATTGTTATTATATCAAGCTTTTTGATGAGGTGAACTGAACTTCGCTCTGTATTCTCCAGATATAGGATAATAAAAAACGCTTTTTTCAAGCAAAAAGCTGAACCGAATATCTATTTTCAAAAATCCTCTTGACAAACGCATAAATACATTATATACTTGTATTCGAACTTAAGAAACACAACATATTGTGTTTTGCTTTCGATTACAGGGAGGCGGACAGCTTGCCGTTTTTCTTTTGTTTTCGGTACAAGCGGAAACCCTACGGAAGCGATATCGAATAGCTACGCGACGGAGTGATTTTCCCTAGCCGCTTTCGGATTCGGCTATCCTTGTCTGTATAGTCTGAAACACAATATCTTGTGCTTACATATAAATTTGATTGGGAGTGCGAGGAAAAATGATTACAAGAATCAAAAAAAGAGACGGAAGAGAAGTTCCCTTTAATGTTGAAAAAATAGCCAATGCTATTTTCAAAGCAGCTCAATCCGCAGGCGGTAACAACTACGAGGAATCGCAGGAGCTGGCATATCAGGTATGTGACTATTTGGAAAAGCAGTTTGCAAATGCGGTTCCGACCGTAGAGCAGGTACAGGATGCGGTCGAAAAGGTCTTGGTGGAATCCGGTCATGCCAAAACGGCAAAGAACTACATCTTATATCGCTCGGAGCGTACCAAGGTCAGAGAGATGAATACCAAGCTGATGAAGGTATACGAGGAGCTGACCTTTAAATCGGCAAAGGACAACGATATTAAGCGCGAAAACGCCAACATCGACGGAGATACCGCAATGGGCACCATGCTCAAGTACGGTTCCGAGGGCGCAAAGCAGTTTTACGAAATGTATGTACTGGACCCGAAGCACGCGGCGGCTCATGAAAACGGTGACATCCATATTCATGACTTGGACTTTTTGACCCTGACAACAACCTGCTGCCAAATCGACATCGTCAAGCT
>CAZFQM010000165.1:0-4344 GCA_964520995.1 uncultured Oscillospiraceae bacterium | reverse complement strand
ATGCGTTTGAATGAAAAGCACGATGCGCTTTAGAATCATTGAAACGCTGCTCGCTTCGCTGCGCAAGAGGTATGCGTTTGAATGAAAAGCACGATGCGCTTTAGAATCATTGAAACGCTGCTCGCTCCGCTGCGCAAGAGGTATGTGTTTGAATGAATCACAATTGCGGAGATGTGGTGACATCGTTTTTACATTATGATACCAAAGAAGCATGATATCTTGAGTGCTTCTTTGATGATAAATGGCAAATATCTGCCTTGTTTCGTCAGTGCAGTTTTTTATAATCCAACACATATATATAGGAAGCTTGCTCTTTCAGCAGATTGCAGACCTCCCGGGTCGGTCTTGAGCCGATTTGGACGAAGGGAGCGTGAACCTGTGAGGCGGTTTCCACCCTGTCAGATGGACGGGTTTTATATATGCTGCACAACGGCAAGGTGGATTTTGTTTTTTTGTCGGTTTTGCCTTCGCTTTTGCGGAGGCTAAAATTCTAAGATAGCTATCTTAGATGGCTAATTGATATCTGTTATCTGAAAGGAAGCTGCGATTTATGAGTCACTGGCTTGCCCGCACCGAATTGTTAATCGGAAAGCAGGCTGTTACACAATTACAGCAGGCTAAGGTTGCCGTTGTCGGACTCGGCGGAGTCGGCGGCTCGGCGGCAGAGGCGCTTGTCCGTGCCGGTGTCGGAAGGCTGTTGCTGATTGACCATGATACGGTTGACATCACAAATCTGAATCGTCAGCTTTTCGCAACGGCAAGCAACGTCGGCTGTTCAAAATGCCAAGCGGGAAAGGAAAGATTGTTGTCCATCAATCCGAACTGCAATATCACCCCGGCAGAGGCGTTTTATACTGCCGAAAACCGTGAGCTTCTTTTTGATTATCAGCCAGATTTTGTCATTGATGCCATTGATACCGTCTCGGCAAAGCTTGACCTCATTATGTCCTGTACGGAACGGCAGGTGCCTATCATCAGCTGTTTGGGAACCGGGAATCGGTTAGATCCGACACAATTTGTTATCGGTGACATTGCCGATACTGCCAAAAACGGTTGCGGTTGCGGCTTGGCACGTGTTATGCGGCGCGAATTGAAAAAACGCGGCATTTATGCGCACCCGGTTGTCTATTCTACCGAAAAGCCGCAATCGGTTGTCTGTCCCGACAGCGAAAACGGACGACACAGCCCTGCGAGCATCTCATTTTGCCCGCCGGTAGCAGGATATCTTTTGGCAAGCTATGCTGTGAAGCAGCTGATCGGTACCACCGCTTTGCAAAAGTGAAAAGCGATGGCGTATCGGTAATGATAAATTTAAAAAAGTATTGGAGCGTATTTATTTACTATGGCATTGAAAAATCTTTTAGTCGGTCAATCGGGCGGTCCCAGTGCCGCAATCAACGCCTCTTTAGCGGGTGTTTTGTCGGAGGGGATTCGGTCGGAACGGATTGGAAAGGTATACGGCGCTTTAAACGGAATCAGCGGAATTCTTGAAGATCGCATTCAAGACATGGGTATGTTGGAAAACGAAGAGACGTTACAGCTGCTGAAGACCACACCTGCAATGGCGCTTGGCTCCTGCCGTTATAAGCTTGCCGAAGTTGATTCCGACCCGACGGTGTATCAAAAAATAGCCGATATTTTTGAGAAGTATAACATCGGATATTTTTTCTATATTGGCGGAAATGACTCAATGGATACCGTTGACAAGCTGAATCAATATTTTTGCAGAAGCAAAAAGAATGTCAAGGTGATCGGCGTACCGAAAACGATTGACAATGATTTGGTGGTTACCGACCACACTCCCGGCTTTGGAAGTGCCGCAAAATATCTTGCGGTCACGGTGGATGAAATTATACGGGATACTTCGATTTATGCCGTAAAAAGTGTTACCATTATGGAGATTATGGGACGTGACAGCGGGTGGCTGACACTTGCGGCGGCTTTGCCGAAGCTGCTCGGTGGCAGTAAGCCCGATATTGTTGCTTTACCGGAGACGCCGTTTGACGAAAATGCCTTTTTGGAGAAAATAAATACGTTGTTCCAAACGACCGATAATGTTGTTGCTGTAGTTAGTGAGGGAATTCGTGACGCGCAGGGAAGCTATGTCGGGGAGGCTACCAAAAACGGAACCACCGATATTTTCGGGAATCGATATCTGTCCGGAGTGGGAAAGTATTTGGAGCATTTGGTGCATGCTAAAATCGGTTGCAAGGTGCGTTCCATTGAGGTGAATCTGATGCAGCGTTGTGCCGCACATTTGGCATCTCAAACCGATTTGGATGAAGCCGAGCAGATCGGCAGAGCAGCGGTCAGACACGCTTTGGACGGATTTTCGGGAGAAATGATGATTTTCCGTCGGGTATCGGACCATCCCTATCGAGTGGAAATTGACAGCTATCCTATCGATCAAATTGCTAACAAGGCGGCAATGGTTCCCGAGGAAATGCTTGATTTGGACGATCCATCCTGCCGTCAAAGGGCGGTTGATTACTTGCTTCCCTTGATTCAGGGTGATGTGCCGCAAGCCAAAGACGAAAACGGAATGCCGAAATTTTTTATTTTGTAATAGGATTCAGCCGATGCCTTTTTAGGCATCGGCTGAAATTTTAGTATTGAAATATGATTACGGCTGCTCCCAAAAGGAAAAATAGGCTTGCGGGGCATCGGGCTCCTGCTCATGATCCAGGAACACGCCGCCATAGGTTACAATGCTGTCGGCACCAAGCGTAATATTATTGTTGGTGTGAGCATTCTCGTAAATATCGTTTCCGCCTCCGTCCAGGAAGAAGCCGCCGCGTCCGTAGCCATAGACTAAATTGTCGATATAGCCGTAAATGTCATTGCCGTCGGTGTCAAGGAAAAAGGCATAGGTCAAGTCTTGATTTTCGGGTCCTTTCTCGTCATAGGCAGACATGGCAACACCACAGCTTGTGATGGAAGCGGCATATCGGTCATTGCCGCCGCTGTTGACAAACATGGCAACGCCGCGATCCCAGGTGAAGCCGATGCTGGCGCCCTGACCTGCATACACATTTTCCTGCAAAAGCTGATGGACGTCATTTCCGCCTTGATCGATTAAAATGCCGACACCGTAATGTGCAACGCTGGCTTGTGAATAATATTTGGAATCATAGACATCATCACCGGCAAGATCGGTCAAAAATCCAACGCCGCTCCAATAACCGACTCCTTGCACCCAAATGCCGCCGCGGTAGTGATCGTTTCCTGCAAGGTCGATCAGCCCCGCAATGCCGCCGGATATTCCGCGTTCTGCGGTTGAGATGTTGCGCTGTCCCATTGCACAGCCCTGCGACCAGTTGCCGTTTACACCGGGATATTGGCTGTAATCCAGACCTTCGTATCCTGTTTGTACAAAAGGCTCCACGATATAATCGTCATTCCCGCTGCTGTCAACCAGAAATGCCATTGCACGGCTGCCGGCAGAGGCTTGGGCATAAGCATAGGCGTAGTATCTGTCATTTCCGGCAAGGTCAAAAAGGCCGCCGATGCCGTAATGTGCGGCACCCTGCGCAGAGACATTGGCGTAATAGGTGTCATTCCCGTTTGCATCAAACAACAAGCCGACGCCGAGTAAGCCGAAGCCCTGCGTTTTGTAAGCGGCGTAGTAGGTATCGTTCCCGCCTAAATCAAACAACAGACCGACCCCCAAAACACCGACTCCTTGGGTTGCATCGGAAAAAGCTTGGTCGGAATAAATGTCGTTTCCACCCAGGTCGATGGCGACGGAAAAAGGACGCTCCAAGCCGCTTCCGTAGGCAACTTCGTCCTCATAGGAGTCATCTCCCGACGGGTCGATTAGCAAAAGCGCCTTGGTAGAGTCGTAGGTGTCGGCGGCTGTGGTGCCGAATACAATTTCGCCGATAGGGGTGGGAATGGTGACAGAGGAGTCGCTTGCCGTTAGTGGTTGACCGACTTTCAGCTTTTTGCAAAGCTGCTCGGAGGCTTGCACCATTTTCATGGCAGAGGAGAAAAGCTTTTCTTCATCCACCTTGTTATGTACTTGAAATGCGTTTTCCATCTGCTTTAGAGTGATTTCGTCGGTTGCAGGCGGGCAGTAGGTGAAGCTTTGCAATGTTGCCAGCTCATTCTCGGATACATCGGTTACTGCTTCTCGAAATTCTGTGTAAGCCTCGGCGGCAGTAGAGAGGAAGGATGCCAATAGGGGACGAAGCTCCTTGTTGATGTCCTTTGCTGCGTTGTATGCACTTTCCGGATTTTCGGTGCTTCCCGTAGCCGAGTAGAGTAGCCGAAGAGCTTCCTCCAAATCGGTGGCTTTATTGTCGGTTTGCTCAGTGAAAAAGTCGGTGTGGAAGCCGTAATGCA
>CAZFQM010000164.1:0-4396 GCA_964520995.1 uncultured Oscillospiraceae bacterium | reverse complement strand
AGTTCAGAAAAGGAGATATGCAGATACAGTATCGTTTGTCGATTCATTTGATGAAACGGATGATATGCTATATTGCAAAATCATGGATACGATTTTAGAAAATATCAATGGTCCGGGGGACGTTAAAAAGCTGACAACAGAGCAGTTAGAACAGCTGTGTGGGGAAATACGTGCTTTTTTGATAGAATCTGTTTCGGTCACCGGTGGGCATTTGGCGTCTAATCTGGGTACGGTGGAGCTGACGGTTGCGCTTCACAAAATATTTGATTTGCCGGATGATAAGATTATCTGGGATGTCGGTCATCAAAGCTATACCCATAAGATCCTGACGGGACGTCGGGATCGTTTTGACACTTTGCGGAAAAAGAACGGCTTATCCGGCTTTCCGAGACCGAAAGAGAGCGCTTATGATACTTTTATTGCCGGGCACAGCAGTACCTCTGTTTCGGCGGCAATCGGTATCTGTGCCGCCAATCGGCTGGAGCATAAAAACGATCATGTTATCGCTGTCATCGGGGACGGTGCGTTCACCGGAGGGATGGCATATGAGGCGCTGAACAACGCCGGAAAGAATATTGATAATTTAATTGTGATATTGAATCATAATGAAATGTCCATTTCCAAAAATGTCGGCGGCTTTGCGCGGTATTTGGCGATGATTCGCTCCAGACCGCACTACAATAAAATGAAAAAGCGGCTGGAAAAAATCCTTGACCACATTCCGTTGGTGGGAAAAAGATTGAAGATGACCATGCAATCCTCGAAATCCTTGCTGAAGAACATCATCTATCATAGCACCTTTTTTGAGGATTTCGGCTTTGTCTATCTCGGTCCGGTGGACGGACATGATATGCCCGGATTGTTAAATACCTTAAAAAGCGCAAAAGAATACCACAAGCCGGTTATTATTCATTTGTACACCGTTAAGGGAAAGGGTTATCCCTTTGCCGAGCATAATCCGGGGGCATTTCACGGAATTTCTCGGTTTGATGTAGATACGGGAATGCCGTGTGGCGCGCAGCAAACCTGTTATTCAGAGATTGCCGGCAAGACCTTGTGTGAGCTTGCGGCGGAGAATGAAAAGCTTTGCGCCGTCACAGCGGCTATGAAATACGGAACCGGATTACAGGATTTTGCGCACGCCTATCGAGAGCGATTTTATGATGTCGGGATTGCCGAGCAGCACGCGGTCACGTTCTGTGCGGGGCTTGCCAGCAGGGGCTTTGTGCCGGTGTTTGCGGTTTATTCCTCTTTCCTGCAAAGAGCCTATGACCAGGTGATTCACGACGCGGCAATCGAAAAACAGCATATTGTTTTGGCGGTGGATCGTGCCGGTATTGTCGGGGAGGACGGAGAAACACATCAGGGGATTTTCGATGTTGCGTTTTTGACCTCAATTCCCGAGGTGACGGTCTATTCTCCCTGCGGCTTTGCAGAGCTGGAAGCCTGCCTGCGACGCGCAGTGAATCGGGATGACGGCGTTGTTGCGGTGCGATATCCGCGCGGAACGCAGAAGCAAGAGCTTGATTGGCCGACCGAGCATCGGGACTATTCTCTGCTCGGCACGGGAAGTGATGTCTTATTGATAAGCTACGGACGGCTTTCGGAGCAGGCGTATACGGCGCGGGAACGGTTGCACGCCGAGCAGATTCGGGCAGATTTGCTCAAGCTGACACGGCTGTCTCCCTTGCCTGTTGAGGTGCTTGAAATCTGCCGGCAATATTCCAAGGTGCTGTTTTATGAAGAGGGAATCAAAAACGGCGGTATCGGACAGCAGCTGCTGTTGAAATTGCATGAACAGGGCTTTACGGGAAAATTTTATCTGCGCGCAATTGAAAATTTTGTTGCGCAATCTACAGTTGATGAGGCTTTGGCGGACTTGAAATTGGATGCTGCCTCGATGGTGGCGGATGTGAAAGCACTGCTACGCGATGAAAATGAAAAGAAATGATGTGAAGAGATTGGCAGAAAAAATACGGTTGGATGCTGCGGTGACCGAAAAAGGCTTGGCGGAAAGCCGTGAAAAAGCAAAGGCACTGATTATGGCAGGCTGCATCCTGGTGGACGGAGAAAAATGCGATAAGGCGGGAACCTTCATCAAGGCGGACAGCGTAATCGAAATTAAGGGAAATCCGCTGAAATATGTCAGCCGCGGCGGATTGAAGCTGGAAAAAGCAATTCAAAAGCATCATTTTGATTTGAGCGGTAAAATTTGTATCGATATCGGTGCCTCAAGCGGCGGTTTTACCGATTGTATGCTGCAAAACGGTGCAAGCAGGGTGTATGCCGTGGATGTCGGATACGGACAGCTGGCTTGGAGCTTGCGGAACGACCCGCGCGTTGTGAATTTGGAGCGCACCAATATTCGATATGTAACCGAGGAGCAAATCCCGCAAGCACTTGATTTTGGCTCGGTGGATGTGTCCTTTATCTCTTTGACTTTGGTTTTACCGGTGTTGCATCGCTTACTCAAGGAGGAAGGCGAGGCGCTTTGCTTGGTGAAACCGCAGTTTGAGGCGGGCAAAGGAAAGGTTGGCAAAAAAGGAGTGGTTCGCGAGCCGGAGATTCATTGTGAGGTTCTGGAAAAAATATTGCATTTTTGCAATCAAAACGGATTTACGGTGTTGGATATGGATTATTCTCCGATTAAAGGTCCCGAGGGAAACATCGAGTACCTGTTTTATATGAAAAAAAGCGACCGAATCTCCTCTCTGCAGGAGCAGGATATCCGAAATTTGGTTGCAGAGTCTCATCAATGCTTGGACAGCAAGTGATAAACTGCTTTGCAAAGGAATGATTGAACGAATGAAAGCTTTTATTATGCCGAATCTTAGTCGTAAGACGGCTTATCCCTGTACAATAGATACCATTTATCGCTTGCAGGAGTTGAACATTGATGTCCTGTTGGATTGGAAATATCGTTCTTCGTTTGCGGAACTACGGGATATTCATTATCGGGATGGAGACGAGGCACTGGAGGATTGCGATGTTGTCATCGCAATCGGCGGGGACGGAACTATTATGCACAGCGCAAAATATGCGATGCAAAAGGACAAGCCGATCTTCGGCATCAATGCGGGACGCTTGGGCTTTTTGGCAAGCCTGGAGGCAAACGAATCGGAGCACCTGAAGGATTTGCTCGGCGGGAATTATGCAATCGATCGGCGGATGATGCTCAAGGTAACGCATGACACCGAGGATGGCTCCGAGGTTTTCTTCGCGTTGAATGATGCGGTGGTGTCCAAGGGGGCGCCCGCTAAAATCGTGGATTTGGAAATTTATTGTAACGGTCAACGGATGAGCACGCACCGCGCCGACGGCATTATTTTTTCGACTCCTACCGGTTCTACTGCTTATTCGCTGTCGGCGGGAGGACCTGTCATCGACCCGAATATTGATTGCATTTCCATGACGCCGATATGCTCCCATTCCTTGATGGGAAGATCCATTATTTTTTCGGATGATAAGGTGCTTCGCGTGTCGGCAAATATTGATGACGAGCATGAGGCTTATCTCAGTGTGGATGGAGAGAGCGGTGTCAAATTGGCAAAGGGTGACTCGGTAACGATTGAAAAGAGCGATATTTTCATTCGCTTTGTAAAATTGACCGACAAACCGTTTTACGAAATTTTAAATGAAAAAATATTGGAAAAAATGTGTGATTAGCGACTGTTTTGTCTGCTTCGGAAAAGGGGATTTTTAATGAAAAGCAAGCGCCATCAAAAAATTATCGAATTAATCACAGCCGAGGATATTGACACCCAGGAGGGAATTTTAAAAGGCTTGAGAAAGAGCGGCTTTGAGGTTACGCAGGCGACGGTTTCGCGGGATATCAAAGAGCTACAGCTGATAAAAACACTTTCCGCCGATGGGAAATATAAATATACCATGTCGAAAAAAAGCGGATTAAACGATTTTTCGGATAAATATTTTTCCATTCTGTCCGAAGCGGTCATCAGTATGGAGGCAGCCGGAAATATGGTGGTGATCAAATGCCACGTGGGAATGGCACAGGCGGCGTGCGCCTGTTTGGACAAAACGGATTGGAGCGGTGTAGTAGGCACCTTGGCGGGCGATGATACCATTTTTGCGGTCATCAAAACCGAAAAGGATGCCAAGAACTTTGTGCGTGATTTGGGCAAATATATCCAACTCGGTTAAAAGCGGGTTGCTTCGTTGTATTTTAACGATATCATCGGATGAGTGTGGTGAACAAAAATGCTGTCGGAATTATATATCAAAAATTTAGCGGTTATCGAAAAGACCGATATCGCTTTTGAGTCGGGCTTAAATGTCTTTACCGGAGAGACCGGAGCCGGAAAATCCATTGTGATTGATGCAATCAACGCCATATTGGGACAGCGTACCTCAAAGGATATTGTTCGTACCGGAGAGG
>CAZFQM010000163.1:0-4410 GCA_964520995.1 uncultured Oscillospiraceae bacterium | reverse complement strand
CTTAATCTATTTCTCCATCCCATTTTGTAAAATCGGCAATTGCGGTAAGAACCTGCCGCAACACCTCTTCAAAGGTTCCCTCCGCAACACCTCCGGAAGCGCGCATAGGTCCGCCGCCACCCAGCAAGCCGCAGATTTTGGAGACATCGACCCGCTCCCCCGAGCGCATCGAGATTTTATACTGTCCTGCCGTCTTTTCCCGTATCGTCACGCCGATATCCACGCCCTCAATCTGACGAGGAATTGCGCTGACGCCGTCCAGCTCACTGTCATCCGCACCGGTTTGGAGAATCATTTCCCGAGAAATCAGTATCACGGCACAGCGATCTTCAAAATAATACCGTATGGATTCCAAAGCCATTCGCTCCAGCAGGATTCGACTTCTGGATTTGGTTTCGAAAAAGTCAACGTTGATTTTCGCATACGCAGCGCCAAGTCGCATCAGCTCTGCCGCAATTTCATGGGTACGAGGCGTGGTATTGCTGAATTTAAAGCAGCCGGTATCGGTCGAGATGCCCATATATAAAAAGCTTGCGATTTTCTCGGTCACCGGGCAATGCAGCCGGCAGATTAAGTGGTAAACGATTTCACAGGTAGCCGCAGCCTTTTCGTCCAGCAGCAGCCGCTTTGCGTACTCTGTATTCGTCGGATGATGGTCGATACACAAATCCACCTCAATCGCATACTTCTGCAACGCATTTCCCAACAATTTCGCATCGGCAACATCCACGGCGATTACCGTCTGCGGCTCAAAGGAATCAAATTGCGGCATTCCGTACAAGCAAAACCGCTTCGGGAAGCCGTCTGCACATTCCAGCCGCACCTGCTTTCCCAAAGACGTCAAGCTGTAATAAAGCGCAAAAGCACTTCCCATCGTATCACCGTCGGGACTTTGATGCGACAATATCACAAATCGATCCGATTTCAATAAAAAATCCACTGCTTCTTTATCGTTAATTCTCATACGTCCTCCACACTGTATCGCATAATATTAAAACAATGAAAAAGCAGGAAGCATTCTCTTCTTTCTGCTTTTTCATTACTTTATCCCGCGTATTTTCAAAGCCGCTTTACCGCGCATACGCGGGAGACCTCTTACTCATTCACGTCCTTAATCAGCTTGCTGATCTGAGCACTGTGTTCAATGGAATCATCTGCAATAAACTTCATCTCCGGACATTTCCGCAGATGTAACCGATTGGTCAGCTCCCGTCTGATAAAGCCGGCAGCACTGGTAAGTCCCTCCACCGATTCCTTGGTTTTTTCAAAGCCCTCGATGGCACTGACGTTTACCTTACAATGAGACAGATCGCCGGATACCTCTACCCGTACAATGCTTAACAGCTTGCTGATACGGGGGTCTTTCAGCTCCCGAAGCATAACACTCAATTCCCGTTTGATATCCTCCGATAAGCGACCGATTTTATAGCTTGCCATCTAAACGACCTTCCTTTCTGCCCTTGCGGAAGCACCGACAAAAGCGTAATTCCCGACGAAGCCGCATGATACGACCCCGTCGGAAGCATAACTGTTTGTTATCAATTAGTCGCGATATTCTTCAATAATAAAGCTTTCCAAAATATCGCCGACCTTAATATCGCTGAATTTTTCCAGACCGATACCGCACTCATATCCCTGAGCAACCTCTCTTTGGTCATCCTTAAACCGTTTCAGGGAAGCGATTTTATCCTCTGCGATCACGATACCGTCACGAACCACACGAATCAACGCCGAACGAGCGACCTTGCCGTCCTGTACGTAACATCCGGCGATCATGCCGACATTGGTGATTTTATATACCTCACGTACCTCAGCCTGACCCAGTGCCACCTCTCTGGTCTTGGGATCCAGCAAGCCCTTCATCGCCTGCTGAACATCCTCGATTGCATCATAGATGACACGATACAATCTCAGTTCTACGCCTTCCTCCTCTGCGTTGTCGCGTGCAATCGGGTCGGGACGTACATTAAAGCCGATAATAATCGCATTGGAAGCATTCGCCAGCATAATATCGGATTTCGAGATAGCACCTACCGCACCGTGGATAACCCGTACTCGAACCTCGCTGTTGGACAGCTTTTCCAGAGATTGCTTTACCGCCTCCACCGAGCCTTGAACGTCTGCCTTTACAATAAGCGGCAACTCTTTCATTTCGCCCTCTTCGATTTGGCTGAACAAATTATCCAAAGTAACCTTTTGATAGGAATTGAAGATTTCCTCTTTTTCGTGATGCTTACGCTGCTCTACAAGCTCTCTTGCCAGGCGCTCATTCTCTACCGCATTGAAAATATCTCCGGCGGCGGGAACCTCTGCCAATCCGGTAATCTCAACCGGTGTAGACGGACCGGCGCTCTGAACATTTTCGCCCTTATCGTTGAGCATTGCACGCACTCTGCCGACTGCAGTACCCGCAATCAAAACATCGCCGACACGAAGCGTACCGTTTTGCACCAATACCGTCGCAATCGGACCACGTCCCTTGTCTAAGCGCGCCTCGATTACGGCACCCTTTGCCATACGATTCGGATTTGCTTTCAATTCCTTGATTTCCGCAACCAGGGTAACCATTTCGAGCAGGTCGTCGATTCCCTCACCGGTAACCGCAGAAACCGGGATACAGGGCACATCGCCACCCCATTCCTCCGGAAGCAGCTCATACTCGGTCAGCTCCTGCTTCACCTTATCCGGATTTGCGGTGGGTTTATCCATTTTATTGATTGCCACAATGATGGAAACATCGGCAGCCTTTGCATGATTGATTGCCTCTACCGTCTGCGGCATAATGCCGTCATCCGCCGCAACCACCAAAATAGCGATATCGGTGATAGATGCACCTCTGGCACGCATGGAGGTAAACGCCTCATGTCCCGGTGTATCCAGAAAAGTGACGGTTTTTTCACCGACGGGAACCTGATATGCACCGATATGCTGGGTAATGCCGCCCGCCTCGGTACCGGTTACGTGCTCTTTCCGAATAGCATCGAGTAAGGAGGTCTTACCATGGTCAACGTGACCCATAACCACCACAACGGGGCTTCTTTCAAACAGATCATCCGCCTCATCCACGGTGTCATCGAATAATCGCTCCTCAATGGTAACAACGATTTCCTTTTCCACCTTTGCGCCCAACTCCTCCGCAACGAGAGAAGCGGTATCGAAATCAATTACTTCGTTGATAGACGCCATCACACCCAACGGAATCAACCGCTTGATCACCTCGGAAGCCGTCACCTTGAGGCGCTGCGCCAATTCGGAAATCACGATTTCATCCGGAATGCTGACCTTAAGCTGCTGCTTTCTGGCACGCTCCAACTCCAAGCGGCGCAGCTTTTCCGCCTCAGTTTCCTTTTTGGAGGAGAATTGCTGCTTCGCACGCTGATGGGACTTCTGCGTCAGCTTCTGCTTTTTCTGATAATTATCCTTCACTCTGCCCTGTGAGGCGATGTTATCATACTTTTCATTGTATTTATCCAGGTTTACATGAGCGGCACGGGTGTCAACGTGGCGAACTGTTTTCTCGCCCTTAGGCTGCTCCTGTGTCGGCTTGTGATGCTTCTGCGCCGCCAATCTGGCTCCCTCTTCGAACGCCTTGCTGTCAATCTGCAAGGAGGGCTTTGCCGCAGGCTGTGCAGCTTGAGGCTTCTCCGACCGTTTATTATCATTGCGCCGATGCTCTGTCGGACGAGCTGCAGAGGCAGCACCCTGCTCTGCTTGCTTATTTTTCTCAACCGTTTTCGGAGCTGTAGCGGCTTTCGGAGCTTCTTTTTTCTCCTGCACCGATTTTGCCGTTGTATTCGGCTTGCTTTCGGATTTCACGCTGTCATTTTTCTGCTCGACAGCTTTGACATTCGCTTTCTTCTCAGCCGATTTGCTTTCTTCCTTTTTACTCTCGACATTCTTCTCAACCGTTTTTTCGGTAGCCTTGCTGTCCGAAGCAGAGGAACCCTTTTCCGGTGCTTCTTCCTTTTTCTTTTCGGCATTTCGGGAAGCAAAATAGGCATTGAAATCTTTCACCTGATTTTGCTGTGTAAAATGCTCGAAAACAACACTCAGCTCTTCCTCGGTTAAAGCCGTCATATGCTTTTTTACGCCCTCAAAATGCTTTCCGAGTAAATCGATAATATCCTTTGCGGGAACATTCAGATCCTTTGAAACCTCATGAACTCTGTATTTTATTGTCATATATGTGACCATTCCTTTCTTCTCGAAGCCGCTGCCGACTATTCGGCGGATTCAGCGGATACCGCCGAATCAATCATGTCTGCAAATCCGTTATCCGTAACGGCAATGATGCCCGCTCTTTTGCCCACTACATACCATATTTCATCCATTTTGAGCGGTATCGTGACCCGTTTTACCTCTTGACCGGAGCAGATAAAGTCCATTTCTTTTTTTGTTTTAAAAGAAACG
>CAZFQM010000162.1:0-4429 GCA_964520995.1 uncultured Oscillospiraceae bacterium | reverse complement strand
CATGTCGAACTCGGTCATAAAGCGGTGGCAGATCATCTGCGCCAGAATATTGGTATGCACATCGGCAGCCTGCTTGCCGACTACCACTTTTTGAATCAATCGTTTATCTGCAATCAGATAGCCGACCCGCAATCCCGGCGCAAGCACCTTGGAAAAGCTGCCGCAATAGATAACGATGTTGTCCTCGTCAAAGGACTTGATGTTGGGAATGCTTTCTCCGCCGAAGCGCAGGTCACCGTAGGGATTGTCCTCAATGATGAATACGCCGTATTTTTTGGCAAGCTCATAAACCGCTTTCCTTTTTTCAAGGCTCATGCAGGTTCCGGAGGGATTTTGGAAGTTCGGAATGAGATAGATAAGCTTGGTGTTCGGATTTTCCTTGAGTGCCGTTTCCAGTTTTTCCAAGCTGATGCCGCCGTCCTCGACTGGGACGCCCACCAATTTTGCATTAAAGGATTTGAACGAATTGAGAGAGCCGACAAAGCTCGGCACCTCGACAATGACGGTGTCTCCCTCATTGCAGAGCGTTTTGGCGGTCAGCTCGATTCCCTGCTGTGCGCCGGAGACGATGATTAAATCGTCCTCTTCTCTGCCGATGTTGTATTGCTCTTTCATATAGGTCTTTAAGGTGTTGCGCAAAGCGGGATATCCCTCCGAAACGCTGTATTGCAACGCGGTAATCGGATCGTTTTGAAAAATATCCGCAGTGATTTTTTTGATTTCCTCGCAGGGGAATGCCTCGGGGGCGGGGTTTCCTGCGGCAAAGGGGATGACCTCGGGGTCAGCGGTGAATTTTAAAATTTCCCGAATGGCAGAGGCTTTTAAGCCTTTGATACGTTCGGCGTATTGTATTTCCATATTATAAATTCCTTTCCATGAGCTTTTGCGGTGCACAGAAGGTTGTGCTTATTTCCGCTTTCTGCTTTATTATACAACATACAATCGCTGATTTCAAGCGCAGAAGTGAATCTGTGTTTATTTTTCCGCGCCGATTATATTTCACTCTTTCAGGAATGCAGCTGCTGTTCCTCTACCTGCGCATACAACAGGCTGACCAGGCGGCGCAGACCCTTGTGCTCGGGTAGGCGCAGCTCCGCATCTTTCTCTGTGATTTGTTTTGCCAGCTGTTGGGTCTGCTTTAAAGCCTCCATGTCCTCTACCATATCCGCAATTTTCAGGTGCGGTAAGCCGTGCTGTCTGGCACCGAAAAAGTCTCCCGGACCGCGTAGCTTTAAATCCTCCTCCGCAATTCGAAAGCCATCGCTTGTCTCGCATAGAGTTTTCAACCTTTTTCGGTTATCCTCTCCGGTGTTATCCGAAATCAGGATGCAATAGGATTTTTCACTGCCCCTGCCGACACGTCCACGCAGCTGGTGAAGCTGGGACAAGCCGTAGCGCTCTGCGTTTTCGACCATCATGATTACGGCGTTGGGAACATCAACTCCTACTTCGATGACGGTGGTGGAAACGAGCAGCTGTGTTTCCCCCTGCTTGAACCGTGTCATGACGGCTTCCTTTTCTTTGGGCTTCATCTGACCGTGCAGAATTTCAATTTGACAGCCCTTTAGCGCTCCTTTTTTTAAAGCTTCCGCATATCCGACCACCGATTTTAATTCGCTTTCCGCCTCCTCGGAAATTAGGGGGCAAACGATGTAGCCCTGCAAGCCTTTATCCAGCTGTTCTCGGATAAAATGCAACGCGCGCTCTCGCTTTTTGCCGGTGATTGCCATGGTGTCGATTTTCTGCCGTCCTGCCGGAAGCTCATCCAACACCGAAATGTCCAAATCTCCGTAGATAATCAATCCGAGGGTGCGCGGAATCGGTGTGGCGGACATGACCAGCAGATGTGGATTTTTTCCCTTGGCAGCAAGCTTTCCGCGCTGTGCGACCCCGAAGCGATGCTGTTCATCGGTAACGACCAGCCCCAATCGTCGAAAGCTGACACTGTCCTGTATCAGGGCGTGGGTTCCGATGATAATGTCATATTCTCCGTCGGCGATTTTTGCGGCTTCTTTTGCCTTTGCCGCCTTAGACATCGAGCCGGTCAGCAGGCAGACACGAATGCCGGTTTCCGCAAGGGTTTGACAAAAGGTACGGTAATGCTGTTCCGATAGAATTTCGGTCGGCGCCATGACGGCGGTTTGATATCCGTTTTTCGCCATCAGGTAACTCAGCGCCGCCGCAACCATGGTTTTACCGCTTCCGACATCTCCTTGCACCAAGCGATTCATCGGTACGTGAGAGCGAAAGTCCTCGACACATTCCGCAATCACCTGTTTTTGCGCCGCGGTCAGAGAAAAGGGAAGCAGTGCTTCAAAGCCGCTCCAATCAAAGTCGGTGACCGAGACACTGCTTTCTGCGCGATTTCGCTTTTTTAACAGCAGCATTCCCAATTGCAGAGTCAGCAGCTCTTCGAAAACCAGCCGTTTTTCGGCGGTCTCCAGCGCATTTTGATTCTCCGGAAAGTGAATACTGCGCAGGGCAAAATTAAGATGACATAAGCCATATTGCTCGGTAATATCCGACGGAATCGGGTCAAACACCGTCTTGTCGGTCAGCTGTAGCGCCGCTTCCACCGCGGAGACAATCGTTTTGTTGTTCATCCCCTCGGTCAGAGAATAGATCGGCATCATTTTCATCTGCTCCGCATAAGGCACAAAGGAGGGAGCGCTCATTTCCCGCTTAAAGGAATTTCCGGTCACCTTTCCGTAAAAGACATATTCCCGCCCCAATTCCAGCGCCTCATACATATATTTGCTGTTGAAGATGGTAATTACCATTTCGGTCTCATCGTCTGTGACAAAGACCTTGTAGAGCGACAAGCCTTTTCGTATCCTTGCCTCGGGGGCTTTTTTGTACACCCGCACACGAACCGTATTATTTTCTCCGATCACGGTTTGCGCAATCGGCAGATATTCCGTATAGTCAATATATCTCCGTGGATAATAACGCAAAAGGGAGTAGACGGTATCTACTCCCAATTTATGAAATTGCTCGGCACGCTTGGTGCCTACGCCCTTCAATGCATCTATCGGAGATTTCAAGGTAACCGAATTCGGCATATGCTTTCCTTTCCGCAAGAACAGCTACATAGAAATCTTTTTTATTCTACCGAAATAATATAATAGTAGACCGGTTGACCGCCGTTGACCAGATTGATCTCGACCGAATCACCGAATTTTTCGGAAATCGTTTCATAGGCTTTTTCAGCCTGCGCATCCGAAACATCCGAGCCGTAAATCATGGTCACAAAGGAGGAGTCCCGCTTTACCATTGATTTAATCAACCGATATACCGCTTTGGTAATGTCCTTTTCGGTAAAGGACAGCTTTCCGTTTTCCAAGCCCAATATTTCACCCTGCTTGATATTGTGACCGTCATAATCGCTGTCACGCGCCGCAAAGGTAACCTGTCCCGTTTGCACCTCGGCAAATGCGTTTGTCATATTCACGCGGTTGTCGGTATAAGAGGCATCCGGATCAAAGGCAAGCATTGCGGTCAAGCCCTGCGGAACGGTTCTGGTCTGCAAAACGCATACCTGTCTGTCAGCCAGCTTTGCCGCTTGCTCCGCTGCCATAATGATATTTTTATTGTTCGGCAACACAAAAACCGTTTCGGCAGGTGTTGCGTGAATTGCGCTGAGAATATCCTCGGTGCTGGGGTTCATGGTCTGTCCGCCGCTGACCACCTTGTCAACACCCAGGTCGGTGAACAATGCTTGCAAGCCCTGACCTGCGGCAACTGCCACAAAGCCGAACGCTTTTTCGGGGTCAACCGGCTGATAATCGTCTTCCTGTGCCGATTGCTTGGCTTCATATGCTTTGGTTTCGTGCTGCTCTCTCATGTTGTCTATCTTCATATTGGTCAGATAGCCGTACTTTAAGCCCTCCTGGATGGCATTTCCCGGATTGTCGGTATGCACGTGAACCTTGATGATGTTTTCGTCATCTACCACCACGGCACTGTCACCGATGCTTTCCAGATATGCACGAAGCGCCATCGAGTTTTTGGCATCGGGTGCTTTATTGACGATAAATTCGGTGCAATAAGTAAAGGTAATCTCGCCGTCAAATTCCGCGGCGGCATTTCCCTTTACCGCCTCCGCTTTCTTTTCCTGCGCCGCCTCGGAGGAAATCATCTTTCCGTCGCGGAGCACGCTGACCATACCCTCAAAAATCAGTACCGGTAAGATTTCGGGAGTGGTAGCCAGAGTCTCCTCGGCGGTTTTCAAAATGCATTCGAATATTTGAACGGGGTCATCGGTTTGCTGTGCCAGCTCGGTTGCCTTCTCGGAGGCAACGCGGGCTACGGTTAAAATCGTGCCCTCAGTCGGCTTCATAACCGCCTTGTAAGCGGACTCCACGCCGCTTTTTAAGGCATTTGCGACATCGATACCGTTGGCTTCGGTTTTCTCTTTCAAGCCCTTGGA
>CAZFQM010000161.1:4081-4443 GCA_964520995.1 uncultured Oscillospiraceae bacterium | reverse complement strand
TTCGGGTGCGATCAAGGTCAACGGCAGAGACGTTGATGATTATTTCGGTCTGGAAACCTTGAAGCTGATTGTTCGTCAACCGCTCAATCTTACCAATACAAATGGTAGCTTTGACATTGTCTGCACTGTTGCAGGCGGCGGTGTCACCGGACAGGCGGGTGCAATCCGTCACGGCTTATCCAGAGCTTTGTTAAACTTTAATGAGGAATTGCGTCCTGTCCTGAAAAAAGCAGGATTCCTGACTCGTGACCCGAGAATGAAAGAGCGTAAAAAATACGGTCTCAAAGGCGCGCGTCGTGCTCCTCAGTTCTCCAAGAGATAATTGCTTATCTTACAGAGTATTCAAAATCCCGAAGCCATTT
>CAZFQM010000161.1:0-4049 GCA_964520995.1 uncultured Oscillospiraceae bacterium | reverse complement strand
GCTGTCCGATTTTCTTTCTGTCCCACACCTGTCGAAAGAGACTCAAAGCAATAAGTAGCACAATGCCAACAGCAATTTGCCGTCGATCCCCTCACGCAGGAAAACAATCAATAAAAGAAGCAAAAGTAAACGGTCTTGGTCGGCATTCATCGGCAACAAAGCGTCTCCCGATGCATTTTCTTCGGGCAAAGCGCATTTTTCGCTTGTCAAATATTCGGCTGAGGTTTCTTTCTTTATCGGCAATGTTTCTTTCTCGGACAACTTCTTCGATTTCTCCGAGAAAGGCGATTTCGCGGAAGTATCCCGATCATCGGCTTTCCCTCCGTTGACTCTGTTATTGGCAATTCGCTGCATTTCCCGCACTCGACGAATTGCGTCCTGCTGCATGGACATCATGTCCTTACTTGAAAAATTACTGCTTTGCCATGTCATACTCGGTGGAAGGCAGCTTTGCTCTGCCCCTTTCCCCCCTTTTCAATCACCCATTCGGTACTCCGCCTGCTTACTGCGACGGTGCTATGGAAAAAAGCTGTCTAGTAGTCCCGATTCTTTCAGCAAAGGAAGCAGGGAAAACAGCTTCATCAGCTTCAATACCTCATCCACCTTATGCCGTCTGTCCTCTCTCATCAACGGGCGAAGCGCCTGCAAAAATCGGGTATTATCGTCTTCGTTGTGAAAAGCCGACATGACCTGCTGTATTTTCAGGAGGGTATTCAGGTCAAATCCACCCAAATCCAAGCTGTCATTCGATGTCTGCTTTTCCGCACCCACGTCATTGCTTGCCTGCTGTCCGCCCGACGACAGCAGGCTGTTCAAAGCCGAAAGGTCAAAACCTCCCGTGCCTTCGCCTTTTGCTTCTCCTTTGCTCGCTGCTTCCTCATTTCCGATTCCCAGCATATTTGCAACATTTTGTACCTTTTGCATTTCCTCCTCGCTGCCTAAAATCTCTCGGAGCTTGGACATCAGATCATCCATCGCCTATTTTTCCCCCGTTAATTTTTTCATCAGCAGCTGTGCCTGCGGTGAAGAAAGAAGCTGCTGTGTCAATGCGGGATCGGAAAGCACCCGCTTCACCTTGGCAGCATCACTCGGGTTGATATTTTTGAGCGCAGCATCGACACTCTGCCCCTCCAGCCGTCGTTTCAGCTCCTCCGGGGTTGTTCCCGCCTTTTTACTTGCCTTTTGCAGTAATTCATTCAGCTGTTGTTCTGAAAAGCTTCCCATTTTCATTTCTCCCTCTCGGCAAATTTTCTGTTAAGAGTCGATTTTCGCTTGCTTTTTTCGCAGCATTCCATTAGAATGGAAGTTGTTCATTAAATCATCACATATTCATGCTAGAATAAAAAGCGGTTACACCGCAAAAATTGCGGCGTAGCGGGCACATTACCAATACAATCCTATTCGGGAGAGATCAGATATGCGAATCATCGTTATTTCCGACACACACGGAAATTTTAAAGCAATATGGGACATTGTGGAAAAACACAAATCCGATGCACAGACCATTGTTTTTCTGGGTGACGGTCTGCGTGAGCTGGAGGACGTCATGACGTTGTATCCCGAGCTAGATTTTAAATACGTCGCAGGAAATTGCGACCATCTGAGCATGGCAAAGCGGATGGATGCATTTTGGGCAGACGGCAAAAAAATCTTCTTTACCCATGGTGATAACTGCGGTGTCAAGCACTCAACCGAGCGGCTCATCGGCATTGCAACCGAAAATCACGCCGATATCGCCCTATTCGGTCATACCCACTGCGGCGTTGCCGAATATCACGACGGATTATACCTCATGAACCCCGGGAGCCCCTCCTGCCCGCGCAACGCCAAAGCAAGCTACGGCATTATCGACATCGTTCCGTCCGGCGTTGTGCTCAATTTAGTCATCCTCCCTTAAACTGTCCACGAAAATCGCCGAAACAGATACTTTATTATATGCCCTGTCGAAAAATCCGTGTCTTACCTTTTTTTCTTATCGCTTTCCCGCTTCCTCCCTACATTATATTGCGAAAGTCTTGAAGATATACAAGACTACGCCGTTTTAATCCTTTACAGTAAGCATTTTATCCGGTCAAATCCTCAATCAAGGCTTGCAGCTGTTGCTCGTTATAGGCTCGTATCCCGACTTGCAGATTCCGAATGTCCTCCTCCGGCAGGGTCTCCACCGGCACCTCATATATCGCCGTCGGCGTACTGTCTCCCGTCCTGAAAACAGCAATATTTCCGTGATATTCCTTTATGACATAAGAGCAAATCGTCTCGTCGGTTTTCGGCTGTGCGGTACCGATATCGTTTCCCAAAGCATACAAAAAAATCGATATGGATAAAATAAGGACAAACACCGATATTCCAACCGCAATCACATCCGCTTTTCTCATGATAAAAAGCATTCCTTTCCGTATTGCGTCTCGTGCAAAAGCGCCGAGCACATTATTGTGACTTTATTTTAGGCAATTCCGAAATTTATATTCAATTTTGTGATGAATTCACAATATGAAATTCAAATATGTTACGATTGTTTTACAGTTTCCAAATTTTGCTTAACAAAATCATCCGAGTGTGATATAATAAACCGGAGACAGAACCGAAATACTTTTTGCACTGTTTTAATGTTGCAATAACAAAATCAAATTGTATCAACGATAAAAAGCAAACGGTATCAATCGTCGAATCGACATGACAAAAGCCATGCCGTTCTGCGATGCTTCAAAGGAGGCCAATTCACGAATGAATCAAAAAAAGAGCACCAAATCAACAGCATCCAAGCGCAAAGCCAATAAAAAGCCGATGTCCAAGGAGATGCGGATGGTCAAAAAGGCAGCCACAATGGTCGGCAAGGTTTTCGCCACCATGTTTTTGGTCGGCGTCATCACCGGATGTATCGTCATTACCGCCCTCACCGTCTATGTTATGAAATTTTCGGACACTACCGATTTAATCGACATTTCCGACCTGAAAGAAAATTACACGACCATTGTTTATGCCAACGATTCCGACGGCAAGCCGGTCGAGGTCGAAAAGCTCTACTCGGAGGAGAACCGCGAATGGGTGGACTTAGAGGATATCCCTATCCATGTGCAAAGAGCCTTTATTGCCACCGAGGACAAACGGTTCTATGACCATCAGGGCGTTGATTGGAGACGTACCTTTATTTCCTTTGCAAACCTGTTTTTGCATTTTTACGATACTAAGCAGGGCGGCTCTACTATTACCCAACAGGTTATCAAAAATGTAACCGACGATAAAGACCAAAGCATTCCCCGTAAGGTAAGAGAAATCTTCCGCGCAATGAATATGGAGCGAGAGTTTCTAAAGGATGACATCTTGGAGTGCTATATGAATCTTATCGCACTCGGCGGAGACCAATATGGTATTCAAGCCGCTTCAAAATACTATTTCAACAAGGATGTAAAGGATCTTACCCTGGCAGAGGGTGCCTCTTTGGCGGCCACCATCAAAAGCCCGAACTCCCTCAATCCGAAAAAGAATCCCGAAAAGAACAAGGAGCGCAGAAACAATTATACGCTCAAGGAAATGAAAAAGCTCGAACTGATTACAGAGGAGCAATATGAAGCCGCAATAAACGAAGAAATTGTTGTGGCAGGCACCCAAACCGATCAGACCGAAACCCCGATCAAAAAGGTGCAAAGCTATTTTACCGACCATATCATCAACGAAGTGATTGATGACCTGATGGAAACCTACGATTGGGACAAAACCTACGCGCAGCATAAGCTATACACCGCCGGATATCGTATCTACACCACCATGGACATCGAATTGCAAAAAACGTTAGAGGAAAAATACAAAAACCCGTTGACCTTTTACAGCACCAGCAAGGTAAAGGACCCGCCGCAATCCGCTATGATCGTTCTGGATTACAGCGGAAACATCAAGGCAGTGGTCGGCGCCCGCGGAGAAAAATCTCAAGCACGTGTATTCAACTACGCGACCATGGCAAATTTGGGAATCGGCTCCTCTATCAAGCCGCTGTCGGTCTACGCACCGATGCTTGATGCCAATCTGATTCATTATTCCACCATGGTGCA
>CAZFQM010000160.1:0-4460 GCA_964520995.1 uncultured Oscillospiraceae bacterium | reverse complement strand
AACCTTACTGATATAGGGTACGGTTCTGGAGGAACGCGGATTTACCTCGATGACATAAACCTCACCATTATAAACAACATACTGAATATTGACCAAGCCGATTACCTTTAATTCCATGGCAAGCTTGCCGGTATAATCAATAATCGTATTCTTGATTTTTTCGCTGAGATTCTGTGCCGGATATACCGAAATAGAGTCTCCGGAGTGTACGCCTGCACGCTCTACGTGTTCCATGATACCGGGAATCAGGTAATCGGTACCGTCGCAAATCGCGTCAACCTCCACCTCGGTGCCCATCATGTACTTATCGATCAATACCGGGTTTTCGATATTATGAGAGGTGATGATCGCCATGTATTCCACAATGTCCTTATCGGAGTGTGCAATAATCATGTTTTGTCCGCCCAAAACATAAGAAGGACGCATCAAAACCGGGTATCCCAAATCCTTGGCGGATTGGAGTGCTTCCTCTACCGTAAAGACGGTATGTCCCTGCGGACGGGGAATGCCGAGCTTCTCCAGCACCTCATCAAACCGTTCTCTATCCTCTGCCGCATCAATGCTGTCCGCGCCGGTTCCGAGAATATTTACACCCATGTCATTCAAAAATTTAGTCAGCTTGATTGCTGTTTGACCGCCGAACTGCACCACAACACCGTCCGGTTTTTCGGTCTGAATTAAATTCCAAACATCCTCTTGGTTGAGCGGGTCGAAATACAAGCGGTCGCCGGTATCGAAGTCGGTTGAAACCGTTTCAGGATTGTTGTTGCAGATAATCGCTTCATAGCCAAGCTCCTTGAGTGTCCAGACGCAATGCACCGAGCAATAGTCAAACTCAATACCTTGACCGATACGAATCGGTCCCGAGCCGAATACCAAAATCTTCTTTTTCCCGCTTTTATGATGCTCCAAAAACATTTTTGCCTCATTTTCCTCATCATAGGTCGAGTAAAAATAAGGGGTCTCGGCTTCAAATTCGGCAGCGCAGGTATCTACCATTTTATAGGAAGCATACAGCTTGTTCCGAATGGTTTGTCCGCTGATTCTCTCGATGGTCTTATCCAGATAGCCGAAGTCCTTTGCCTTTTTATAAAGTGCATCGGTCAGTTCCTCGGTAGCAAGCCGTTTTTCCAGCTTGACAAGATTCAGCATCTTATAAAGGAACCAATTGTCAATCATATTGATTTCATGGATCTGCTCGGGAGTAATCCCGCGCTTAAGTGCCTCAAACACCGCAAAAATACGGCGGTCGTCGCAGACACTCATTCTCTCCAAGCATTCCTCATCGGTCAGCTTGGTGAATTCCGGCATCGTCAGGGTATCCAAGCCAAGCTCCGCTCCCCGCACAGCCTTCATCAGTGCCTGCTCAAAGCCGGTACCGATGCTCATGACCTCACCGGTTGCTTTCATTTGGGTACCGAGCGTCCGCTTGGCATAAACGAATTTATCGAAAGCCCATTTCGGGAATTTCAATACCAGATAGTCAATTGCCGGCTCAAAGCAAGCATAGGTTTTTCTGGTAACCTGATTGATAATCTCATCCAAGGTATAACCGATTGCGATTCTGGTCGCTACCTTTGCAATCGGGTAGCCGGTTGCCTTAGATGCCAGCGCCGACGAACGGGACACACGGGGATTTACCTCAATAACCGCATATTCCATAGAGGTCGGATGAAGCGCAAACTGACAGTTACAGCCACCCTCCACCTTCAACGCCGACACCATATTCAGCGCCGCTGTACGAAGCATATTGTATTCTTTATCCGACAGGGTCACTGCCGGCGCAACCACAATGCTGTCTCCGGTATGTACTCCGACCGGGTCCACATTTTCCATACTGCAGACAGTGATGATATTGCCCTTGCTGTCCCGAATGACCTCAAACTCAATCTCTTTCCAACCGGTAATACACTTCTCAACCAAAATCTGCGAAATCGGAGAAAGCCGCAGGCCGTTTCCCGCAATCTCAATCAATTCCTCTTTATTGTTTGCGATACCGCCGCCGGTTCCGCCCAAAGTAAATGCCGGGCGAATAATTACCGGATAGCCGATCTCATCATCGATAAAGTGCAAGGCATCCTCTACTGTTTCCACAACCTTTGACGGAATGCAAGGCTCTCCGATTTCTTCCATCGTATCCTTAAACGCCTGTCTGTCCTCGGCACGATGAATCGTTTCCGGATTTGCTCCCAACAGCTTTACATTCATTTTATCCAGGAAGCCTTCCTCGGCAAGCTGCATGGAAAGGGTCAATCCCGTCTGTCCGCCCAAGGTGGAAAGCACGCTGTCCGGACGCTCGATTTCAATTACACGCTTTACTACATCCAGCGTCAACGGCTCAATATAAATCTTATCCGCCATCGCCTTATCGGTCATGATGGTTGCCGGATTCGAGTTGATCAAAACAACCTCCAAACCCTCTTGCTTTAAGGCACGGCAGGCCTGAGCACCCGCGTAATCGAACTCAGCGGCTTGTCCGATGACAATCGGTCCCGAGCCGATTACCAGCACCTTCTTGATATCTGATCTTAATGGCATATCTATCTTTCTTCCTTTCAGGTTGGATTTCCTATCGGTCGCTTACTTTTGAAGCATTTTCACAAACTTATCGTATTCCGATTCCGGCGCCGAGCGATATTGAATCACGTTCGGCTGAAACTGAACGGAAAATGCCGGAATAGCAGTGTATTGTATTCCCTCGCAGGTTTTGTCGTTGGCATTGATGTGGCTGATTTTTCCGATATCGTCGGTAACGCTTGCGCTGTCCACCGCATATCCGTGATTCTGTGCAGTAACAAAGGTGCGGTTTTCCGTCAAGTCCACAACCGGCTGGCTGGCTCCGCGGTGTCCGTGATTCAACTTTAAAGTGGTTGCTCCCATTGCCGATGCAAGCAACTGATGTCCCAAGGAGACGCCGAACATCGGCAAGCCCAGTTGAATCAATCCCTTTAAATTGGCGATTTCTTTCTGATTGTCAGCAGGATTTCCGGGACCGTCCGAAAGCACGATTCCGTCTACTCCCAGCTTTTCCACCTCTGCCGCTTCGGTCAACGCCGGCAAAAGAGTAACCGAGCAGCCTCTCTTTAACAGCTCATCGATCATCGACTTTTTGCAGCCGTAATCCATCACCGCAACCTTAAATTTCTCCTCTGCAGCCGGATAACAGCAGGGTTCCGAAACCGTTACCTCCGCCACCGGATTCAGAATGGTATAGCTGTTGATTTTCTCCAACAGCGCCGCCTTATCTGTATTACCATCTGTATATATTGCACCGTTCATTACTCCGTGTTCGCGCAATATGTGGGTCAACCGACGGGTGTCGATTCCGCAAAGACCGATAATGTGATGCTTTTTCAGAAAATGGTCGATATTATCGTTCATTCTGAAATTGGACGGCGTATCGCACCATTCACGCACCAGATAGCCCTTTGCGTGGCACCTTTCGCTTGCATAATCCTCATCATTGGTACCGTAATTGCCGATCAACGGAAAGGTTTGCGCTATAATCTGCCCATGATAATCGGGGTCGCTGAGCGTTTCCTGATAGCCGGTTGTCGAGGTGGTAAATACGATTTCACCGATTACCGTTCCCTCTGCACCAAAGCATTCGCCCTCAAATTCCATTCCGTTTGCTAACAACAGCTTGCCTTTGTTCATTATCATCATCCCATCTGCCTTTGATGGCTGTTTTTATATTTACTGTTTGTATAAACATCACTTACTATTCCAAATCGTATCACAATGTAATAATTCCAAGCTCTCCCGTAATATCCGCTTTCATCCGCAAAGCCTCGCGTCTTGCGGCGCCGGCGTAATCCTGCTCGTCGCAACCCTCCTTTTTGTATGCGCAGATAATACCGCGGGAGGAATTGACAATCGCGCCCAAGCCTTTCTTATCGAAAGCATAAGCAACATCCTTTGCGCCACCGCCCTGTGCACCGTAGCCCGGTACCAGGAAAAAGGTATGCGGCAAAGCTTCACGCAGCTGCTCAAGCTGCTTGGGATAGGTCGCACCGACCACGGCACCAACCCCGCTGTATCCATATTTTCCGGGAAGTGCTTCGCCCCAAGCTTCACACATTTTTCCCATCACCTCATAAATCGGCTTGCCGTCAATCAATTGGTCCTGAAGCTCGCCCGAAGAGGGATTCGAGGTCTTTACCAGGACAAAAATGCCCTTGTCTCTCTGCTCACAAACCTGAAGCAACGGCTTTACTCCGTCGCTACCCAAATATCCGTTCACGGTCAGCGCATCACCCATAAACGGCTCTATCGGCTCACCGTTCACCGACAGCTCTCCCAAATGTCCGACCGCATACGCCTCCATGGTGGTGCCGATATCGTTGCGCTTTCCGTCGGTGATAACAAACATCCCCTTTTCACGCGCATACTTCATGGTTTCCGCCAAGGTCTTAACGCCTTGCCAACCGTACATTTCGTAATAAGCACATTGCGGCTTT
>CAZFQM010000159.1:0-4489 GCA_964520995.1 uncultured Oscillospiraceae bacterium | reverse complement strand
GGAAACGGTCGTTAAGGAAAGAAATCTCCTGACCGTTCAAGGGGCGGGGACCTCTTAACCAATTGAGCATTTCGGTTCCGATGTTTTTGTCTGCGGCATAGGCGCAAAGCGCAAGCACGGTCAGCGCCGCCGTTTTATAGGGGGTGTCCAGGCTTGCCTCGGGGAGTGCCTGCATCTGTGCAAGGCTTTCGGGCAATGCGGTAAAGGTGAAAGTTTCCCGCTTGCTTCCGATTGATTGTGCGGCTGAATTTACCGCTTGCTGTGCTGAGCTTTTCAGCTTATCAAAGATTCCCATGTTACATTCTCCTTACTGTTTGTTTTTTTTCTTGACAAATATGATGATTCCCGTTGTACCGCCTGCGATAAGCAGGACAGCGAGGATAATCAATAGAATGATGAAAAGCATACCGTTGTCGGATTTCGGATTCTCTCCGTTTGCGGTCAGCACGGAGGAATCGGCTCCCTCTTGCTGTGTTGCATCTGCTGAGGTGCTGTCTCCCTCCACATTTTCGGGTGAGTCTGTGATGCCGGGAAGAACGATGTTCGAATCGGTTGCCGTGGTACTGCTTGCAGAGGAGATGTTCGCGGTATCGGCTATCGTTTTCTCATACCGAATATTGGCAACGAAGATTAACGAATCGCTGCCCTTGCTGTCCTTGGCGATACACTTGAAGTAATGCGTGTCGCCGTATTCTCCGTCAAGATCGTTCATCGTCAGCTTTTTGCCGGTGGCAAGTACAACGTTGTCGGTATTCTTTCCTGCTGCATCACATCCGTACCAGCTGTAGGATACATTCCCTTTGGTGTTTTTCGCCGACACCTCAAAGCTTATCTTCTGTCCTTTTTTCGTCAGATCGACGTTTTGCTTTCCGACCGCGCTGAGCATCAAGGTGGCGGCACTCTTTTCGGTCACGTTCACCTTGACCCACTTGGAGGCGGGATAGGAAACACGAGAGGGGAGTCCGTTGACCTTGCAGGATACCTCACAGCGATAGTAGCTTGTTCCGATGGCAGAGGTATCGAGCTGCAGTTTGAGATCTCCGTCGCTTGCAGAGCATACGGTTCCGGTTGCATCCTTGTTGATGTCGGCGGAACAGTACCATTTCACATTGACGTCGGTTGCTTTTGACAGATCATATGAGCTGAGTGCGGTAAGGTAAGCGGTACTGCTTTGCGGAGCCGAAAGCTCCGCCCGATCGTAGCTTAGCTGAATATCATAATATTTCGATGCAATCTTGGGAAATTGCGCGATAAGATACCAGCCGCTTTCTTTCACGTATTCATTTGCTCCCGCTGTCAAATAGCTGAGCTGCACCTTTTCGGCGCCGTTGGATGAGACGGTGGTTGGTTTATCTGCCATAAAGAGACCTTTGGGAAAATAATATTGGCCTGCCGGGGTCAGCTTGACCATAGCCGTATACGCTTTTCCCGCTTTAAAGGTAGTATCCTTGGTTAACCAAATGGGGGAGCCTACATTAAACACGGTTCGAGTAAATCTGCCTACCCGCTTCGTATTACCGGATACACTTTTTACCTTGCCGGGCTTTGCTCCCTCCACCGGATTTTCAAAATTGATTCCCGCCTTCGTAATCGAGTAGGTTTCATTCAGATAGGTCTTATAATAATGATAAAATTTACAAATCGTCTTATCGCCCTTGACTTCTTCTCTTTGGGCACCTCCCGTACTGACAGCGCCGCCGGGGGAACGGAGTAAGGTTCCGGTGTTTCCCCAGTAGCAACAATCATAGCCGTATGATTGCACCACCGTAAATTCAATCCAGCCCTCTTCTCCGTAGGTTGCGGCCTTTCTTTCGGTCTTTTTGTCTTTATCAAGGTATCGGATCGATATGACACGCCCGTAATCGCAGTAAGCGTCATAGTCGAGCGCTTTGCCATGCACCGGCGCCGCAAAATCACTGATTGTGATGGTAAAGTTTTCTCGGGAAACGGGATACAATCTTATCTCGACGGGATACAAATGCTTAAAAGACCGTCTGCCTTGAAAACAGGTAAGCTCGAATGTAAAGGTGTAATAAGCTCCAACCGTATAATCGCCCTTCACTTCTTTAAAGATCACGGAGAGATCTTCGGTTTTAAGGTCCGGCTCTGCGCCTTTAAATACGCCGAGATCAAACACCTCGCCCCCTTTGCAGGTGGTCCGCAGGGAGTCTCCCTTACTATAATAGTATTCGCAGCTTGACTCGTCGGGGGCTTTCTTTGCTTCAAAACACAGAGATATCGTATAATAGTCATAGCTGTCGAGATTGTCGGGAAATTGCTCCTTGAAATAATCAAGATCCAGACGATATTCCACATTGTGATACGCAATAAAGCTCTTGTATTCTCGGTCTATCTTCATGATGGTGTAGTCGCGCTTAGTCTCCGCCGAGACGGGCGTCGCAAGCACGGTGAAGCAGCTTGCTATGATAGCCAGAGTAAAAAACGCCGTAATTACTCTTGTTATTGCTTTTGTCTTCATTTTATTGCCTCCTTGTTCGTTAGAACTTTCCTCCGCCGCCGCCATGGGTAGAGCCCGATGAAGAGGTGTGCGTACTGCTTCCGGAGGAGCTGCTCTCTTTCGGCTTTTCCGTTCTTGTGACGGTACGGTACAAGAATAGGTCGCGGCTGTCGGTGATGTTCATACTGCCGCTCTTCATATAATTGTTTGCCGATGCTTGCGCACGTACTGTTTTCAGCTTGCTCTTCATATTGCCGACCACGATATTGGCAATGACAAAGCCGATGATAATGGCAATCGGAATCCAGATGAGCGACAGCGGCTTGCGGGGCAGGCTTCCCTTGTCATAGGGCTTTCCCGATTGTGCCTGTGTGATGAAATCGTCACACAGCTCGGCATAGCTTGTAAATGCGGCGGCATAATTGCCGTTTGACAGCTCGGATTTGATCTGTTCGCCGATGTATTCGATGCCTGCATCGGTGAAAGCGGTAATGCCGTAGCCGCGGGTCGATATGTACCAATCACGATCCTCCATGCTGATAAGCAGCAACAGACCGTCCTTGTCGCTTCCGTAGCCGAATTGACAATTGTCATAAAGGCGATCTGCATATTCTATAATAGAATACGCTTCCAAATCCTCGGTGGTTGCAACAATCACATCCATATTTTGGCGTAGGCTGATTTCATCGAGCTTTTCAATCAAAGCAGCCTCTTCGCTGTCGGTCAGCAGATTTGCCATATCGACAACGCGACTATATTGATTTGCAAAGCCGTCGGCAGCTACGGTAAGTACAGAGATGGTTGCGCTCAGGCAGAGAACAATGGCAAATAAAATTGCAGATATTTTCTTTTTCACTGTTTTGCCCTCCTTTATAAGATTCCGATGAGATGCAGCAGCCATACGGCGCCGTAAGACACCAGGCTGAGCGCGGCGGTCAAGCCGAGCGTCCATTTTGCAGCTGCGGCTTTATCAACCGGAAGATCACCGACGAATTTACCGGTTTGCCCATTCATGGCGAAGGTATACTTATTGCCGTTCCAGGTGGTGCTTAACAGCCAGACCGGGTAAAGCGCATATTGGGCTTTACCGCCGTGGAGTCTGATGTTGCTGTTTTCGGCATGAACGGTGGTATATCCCTGTACCGTGGCGGCAAAGGCATCCTCGGTCGATTTCTTTACGCGGGCGTTGGCACGCTCAATGCTTTGATTTGCATCGACATCGTATTTGTCTGCCAAATAGCCGGCAAGATATGCCGTTTGGAAGCTTACCGCATCACGGAGGTCAAACGGCTCTATTGATTCCATTAAATCATCCGGCATTTTGGCAGAGCCATCTACCGGAACGCCGCAGAAGCCGATGCTTCCGCCTCTGTTGACCGAAAAATGCTGTGTTTCGGTGTAGATATAATTGCTGTCGCTCCAATTACGTACCCGAGTTGCACGATAACGCACCTGCGCCTCGGCATCGGTGTCAAACAGCCAGAACGGAACATAGACTCCCTTGATTTCGTCGATATGATTTTGGTCCTTGAATATTTTCGGGAGCAGACGCTTTCCGGTCAGATGCTTCATGAGATTTGCTTTTGCCGCTTTTTTGTCCAGCTTAAAGGGAATCACAAGGTCGGGCTTGAGCGCACCCGAGAACTGTCCCATCATGACAACGGGGTTGCCGCAAAACGGACAGGAGGTTGCGGCTGTGGTGCCGTCACCGACGATCTCGCCGCCGCAGGATTTGCAGACATAGGAGCGAAGCCCCACTGCTTCACCCTCCTGCCATTCACCACCTGCCGCCGTTTCCCATTTCATATCATCGGCAACATCCTTTTGCAGGTCGGCATCATAGCCTGCAAGGGTTTCCATATCGAATTCCGTTTCGCAAAACGGGCATTTCATCTTTTGCAGGTTACTGTCAAACGCGATGGCGCCGCCGCAACAGGGGCATTTGTATTCTTGTAGCGTATTCAAAAAGATTTCTCCTCTCGTATGCTTGTTTTATCCGTGGAACGCCGAAAGTGCCTCGTCGGCTTTTCG
>CAZFQM010000158.1:0-4494 GCA_964520995.1 uncultured Oscillospiraceae bacterium | reverse complement strand
ACCAATCCCGGCGAACCGCCGAAGCCGATCTCCAAAATTGCATCCGGCGGTGAATTGTCGCGTATTATGCTGGCAATCAAAAATGCTTTGGCGGATAAGGACCACGTGCCGACCTTGATTTTCGATGAGGTAGATACCGGAATCAGCGGCAGGGCGGCGCAAAAGGTGGGGTTGAAGCTGAAAAGCGTAGCAAAGAATCGACAGGTGATCTGTGTGACACATTTGGCTCAGATTGCCGCTTTAGGAGACAATCACTTTTTGATTCGAAAGGATTTTACCGAGGAGAAAACCTACACCAATGTGTATAAGCTGGATTTTGAGGGGCGGAAGCAGGAGATTGCACGGATTATCGGAACCGATCGGATTACCGACCTTACCTTGAAAAATGCCGAGGAAATGCTTTTGCAGGGAAACGCTTGAGAATATCGGAACGCGCCGATAAAGTCGGCAGCGCTTCGGAAAAGGAAATGCAGCTTATCTTTTTTTGACGGGCTGAATCTGTTTCGTCACACAATGTTCACATTATAACGGTATAATAACCGAGATGTGACGGGAATAGACCGCCGGAAAAGCATTGCTAAGGCGACAACAGGATATTATAACAATATGGTGAGCTTTATTTGTACTTTATGCTTTATGAAGTCAAAGCGACATCATAGAGGGGAGTATCAAAATGGAGCGATTGAGAGAATATCAATTACGGTTGCTGTCGATGTTGCAGCAATTTGATTCTTTTGCGAAGAAAAACGGAATCCCATATTTCCTTTTGGGGGGGAATGCGCTGGGAGCAGTACGTCATAAAGGCTTTATCCCCTGGGATGATGACGTGGATATCGGCTTGTATCAGGATGACTACGAGAAGATGGCAAAGCTGATCAATGAACAGATGGGACCCTCCTTTGCTTTTTACGATGAGGGGGAAAATCCTTTCCCGGATGCGCCAATCGGCAAGCTGTATGATATATCGAATGCAGAGGAAGAATTGCGGCAGGTGCCCTCATTCGATATCTTTTTGTTGCAAAATATCCCGGACGGAAAATGGACACGAAAGTGGTATAAGCTTCAAGCAACGATCTATCATCTGCTTGTCCTGAATCGGCCTGCCGAAAATCGTGGCAAGGCGGCATATTGGTTCACCAAAGCAATATTGACGGTATTGCCGAATAAATTAAAACAATCTTTAAAACGGAAAACCGCCGCGGCAGTGCGCAAAAAACGGGATACCAAGGAAGTTACCACGATATATGGGGCGCATGGCTTTGACCGCGAGACGATGCCGAAGGAATATTTCGGTGAGCCGCTGATGATGGAGTTTGAAGGACAGCTCTTTCCGATTCCGCAACAATATGATCTGTATTTGACGAAGATGTACGGAGATTATATGAAGCTGCCGCCCGAAAAGGACCGAAAGCCCGCCCATAAAGCATTGTAATGGTGCGGGAAAAATTACATCATTTAGGTTGGGAAGCAAATATGAATAAAGCAAAAAAAGCAATCTCTGCGCTGTTGAGCCTTGATCTTTTACAATACCTTTTCTTTTTTGTGGTGACCGTTCGTTTGTTTATGTCATTACAGCCGACCAGCACCAATCTGGTATATGCTTTCAGCATATATGCCTCGGTGGTGTTGGTTTATCAATTTTGGAAAAATCCGACACGGCTGAAGGGCGTAAAAAACCTGTTGCTGATACTGTTTATGCTCTCTTATGCAGTGACTGTCTTGTTGAATGCGAAATATAACTTTAACTCCAATTTGTTTTTGTGGCTTTTCGCCTTTGCCGCTGCTTTTTTGTATTTTCCGATTGATCGTGCGACGACGCCGGACAAGGTGAAGAAAAAGATGTTCGGCTACGCGGTGATCTATACCGGTATTGTTTTTATTTACAATTTGATTTCGATCGGTATGCTGCTTTGCTCTTACGGTGTCAATTATTATTTGTACAACCATCAGGGGGTACGGATGCGGTACCGTATCGGCTTTATCAATAAGCGGTTATGGGGTGTTTATACCAGCCCGAATGTCGGGGCGATGGCTTGCTGGATTGCGGTTGTGCTCAGCATATTGATTCTCTTCTTTGCGTTTAAGAAAAGATACAAGTTTCGCAAGCTGATTGCGGTATGGAGCGGCTTGAGCATTGCGGCGGCAATGATTTACATCGGTTTTTCCGATTCACGGGGACAGATGCTGAACGCTAGGCTGCTATTGCTGGTTTTGCCGATCATCTTTTTCCGCAATATACAATCCTTTTTCCAAAAGAGATTTCATCGGTATCGGCTCTGGATGAATATTGCCGTTTGTGTTCTTTTGTCGGTGGTCATGACAAGCTTGGTAAATCCGGTGATATACGGCATCCGTTATGCAGTTGCACCGGCTGTTTATTATTTGAATACGGAAAAATATGAACAGGAAGCGGGAGAGGGAAAATCTTTCGTTGAAATTATCGGAATCGGACGCGGCGTGGATGAGGAGCTGGGTGCCGATAATACCAACGGTCGTATCACCATTTGGATTGATGCACTGAAGGCGTGGACAAGAAAGCCGATATTCGGTTTATCAAAGGAGAATGTCTATCGCGAGGTTATAAAATTTAATCCGAATGCGCATACAGGGTTGGTGTCTCACTGTCATAACGCCTATATTGATGTGCTGGTGGATACCGGCTTGGTTGGCTTTTCCCTTTTTGCGGCATTGGCTTTGCTCTGCGGCTTGCCGATACTTAAATATATTTTCGCAAAGAAGCAAAGCGACGATGACATCATGATCAAGCTGCTGATTACCGTTTTTGCCATGCTGTTGATTTCCGGATTTTACGAAACCTTTGTCCTGTTTAATTTGCAGGCATTCACACCGGTACTCTTTTCGGTAATGGGATGCTTGGACTATCTGCTGTTTCAGTATCAGCGCCCGCGGAAGCAGGACAGAGTGTTGATCTTTTTGCTCGGCAATTACAAGCTGATGACGGCGTTAACCGTAAAAAAACAGTTTTACGCCGATCGACCGGTGGATGTGGTGCTGACCTCGGAATGTCATATTGATGAGCGGGAATTAAAGCGCCTGCAAGATTGCAATGCGTTTGATCAGGTTATCATCATCCCCGCATATCCGCGACCGAATCTGCGACAAAAGTGGAAAAAATGGCTCGGCTTCGGTGAATTGAAAAAGCGAATCCCGCAGTACAATTGTTATGGCGATTATTTGTACGTCGCAGATTGCGATCCGATTTTATATGACCTGTTAAAATATGAGAATCCCGATATCAAAGCGTATTGGCTGGATGACGGGACAGGCTCTTATTGCAGACCGCATTGTAATTTAAGCTTAAAGCGCAGAGTATTATACACGGCTTTACGGTATTATTATCTGCGGAGGATTGACGGGGCGTATTTGTTTGCGCCTCAAATGGATATTTTGGAGCGCGATTATCCGCGGCTTCCATTAAACAATCCAAGCCGTGACCCAGAGATTTTGGAAACCGCAGAGCAGGTTTGGGGTAGCACGGTCAATCGAAAAATAGAGCAGGCGGTCATCTATTTCGATCAGCCCAGAAATGCAAAGAAGCAGGAAAACGATTGCTATGACCCGAAGCTGGAGCAGCGGGAAAATGAACTGCTGACGGCGATTATCAAGGCGTTTGGCTCCGAACGCGTGGGATACAAATTGCATCCCCGCACCGATGCCGCTTCGGTTTCACATGAGGTATGTTTATTGCCACGTGATTTGTTCTGGGAGCAATATTGCAGCAGAGCCGATTTATCCGATAAGGTTTTGATATCGGTCGATTCTTCGGCTTTAATGACACCGAAAATGATCTTTGATAAAGAGCCGTACGTCATCGCATTGTACCGCTTGTTTGAAAATCCCACCGTAAATCGAGCGGAGATTGATGCACTGTTTGGCAAGCTGCAGACCTTATCCGAGCCGGGGAGGGTGCTGATTCCCGACTCTATCGAGAAGCTGGAAAATATTTTAACCGGATTGTCCGAAAAAATTTGCCAAAACGGTTGACAAACGACGATTTGTCTGTTATAATTTTTAAGATATCCTTGCTCTATACATGAGATATAGGGCCTAAAGACCAGAAGGAGGTGCTTTATAATGGCAAAAGTAAGCGCTAATTATGAATCTGTTGTCGTCATCAGTACAGCTCTTGGCGAAGACGGTATCAAGGCAATGGTGGAGAAAATTACAACTTTAATTTCTCAAAACGGTACTTTGGATTCTGTAAACGAGTGGGGCAAACGCAGACTCGCTTACCCAATCAATGACGAGACCGAAGGCTACTATGTATTGTTTAACTTTACATCTGTTCCTTCTTTCCCGGCAGAGTTAGACCGTATCTACAAAATCACCGAAGGCTTATTGCGTACCTTGATTGTTGCGAAAGACTAATTTAGGAGGGATTTGCAATGTTAAACAGAGCGATTCTTATGGGAAGATTAACCAGAGACCCTGAGTTAAGACAGACCCCTAATAATGTTTCAGTAGCAACATTTT
>CAZFQM010000157.1:0-4499 GCA_964520995.1 uncultured Oscillospiraceae bacterium | reverse complement strand
GAAAAGGCGGTGCTGAGGCACCGCCTTTCTCATTGCTCCTTGACTTCATAGGGGGGATTATATGAACTACAGCACCATTAAAGAGGTTGCTTCGGCGGAATTTGTCGAAAAAAAATCTCGTTTTATCGGCTATATCGCTCCGGTTAAGACGGCAGAGGAGGCCTCCTCATTTATTGCGGAGATTAAGCGCAGGCACTGGGATGCGACCCATAATGTGTCGGCTTATATCCTGCGGAGCGGTCAAAAGAAGTATTCGGATGACGGAGAGCCTCAGGGCACTGCCGGAATGCCGATGCTCGATGTCCTGGAGAAGGAGCAGTTGACCGATGTTTGCGTGGTCGGAACACGTTACTTCGGCGGTATTTTGCTGGGCGGGGGCGGCTTGGTGCGTGCTTATTCTCACACGGCGAAGATTGCAGTAGATGCGGCGCAGATTTTAAACATGGTGGCGTGCAAGGTTCTTTCGGTCACGGTGGATTACGGTCTTTACAATAAGCTTCTTTATGCTTTACCGGAGTATGAAATCAAGGTGCTGTCTACCGATTACGGAATGGAAATCGTTCTTACACTGTTGATTAAGCAAGAAAAGTATGCTTCCTTTGAACGATTGTTTTGCGAGCTGACCAACGGACAGAGAACCATTGAAGTCATCGAGGAAACCTTCGACTTCTTTTGATGCTGCGGGAATATCGTCCTAAAATAAAGCTTTATTTTCGTACAATTTATACAATTTGCGGATTTTATCGAAAATCAAAAGGATTTTTCGAAAAAATGCGGTATATAACTTATGTGGGATTTGAAACGAAGCGGAGGGGATCATGATGACAGTGCGGGAGCAGCTGATGGAAGAGGAAAAAAATCGCCTAAGTGAATACGCAATCTGCTCGGCAGATTCTCGCGGTCGGCTGACGGTGGAGGAGCCTTGTCCGTATCGCACCGACTTTCAACGGGACCGAGATCGCATTATCCACTGCAATTCCTTTCGGCGCTTAAAGCATAAAACGCAGGTCTTTTTGTCGCCGCTCGGAGATCATTACCGCACGCGGTTGACCCATACCTTGGAGGTATCTCAGATTGCACGAACGATTGCCAAGGCATTGCGGCTCAATGAGGATTTGACGGAAGCAATTAGCCTCGGACATGATTTGGGGCATACGCCTTTCGGTCATGCGGGGGAGCGTGTGCTGAATGAAATTACGCCGTTTGGCTATAAGCATTATCTGCAATCGGTGCGGGTGGTGCATCGCCTGGAAAAAAACGGCGCCGGCTTGAATTTGACCTATGAAGTGAAAAACGGTATTGCTTGTCATTCCGCAAAGCTGGTTGCAGATACCTTGGAGGGCAGAATTGTAAAAATTTCGGACAAGGTTGCCTATATCAACCATGACATTGAAGATGCCATCCGTGCCGGCGTTTTGACGGAAACGGATTTGCCATGGGACGCCGTGTATATTTTGGGAAGAAAAAAGAGCGAACGGATTTCCACCATCATCGCTTCCATTGTGGAAAACAGCACCGATGACATCCGTATGTCAGCGGAGGTGGAAAAGGCACATCGCATTTTAAAGCAGTTTATGTTTGATTCGGTTTACACCAATCCCATCGCAAAGGGCGAAGAGGGAAAGGCACAGGGAATCATCGAAAAGCTGTATCAATATTATACCGACAACGTGGACCGGCTTCCTGCCTTCTTTAAGGAGATTGCAGAGCAAGACGGCGTTCCGCGTGCGGTTTGTGATTATATCTCGGGAATGACCGACCAATTTGCGGTCACGCAATTTAAAGAATTATTTATTCCGAAATCTTGGAATATTTGAAGATACGAAAACAGAGCATCGGGTGATAACAAAAGGAGGGGTGGATTATGGCATTGCCGGAAAGCTTTTTGCAGCAATTGAAATTAAGCTGTGATATTGAATCAATAGTATCGTCCTATGTCAGTATTAAGCGACAGGGGCGAAATCGGGCTTGCCTGTGTCCGTTTCATTCGGAAAAAACGCCTTCCATGGTGATCTATAACGATACCCAATCCTTTTACTGCTTCGGTTGCGGCGCCGGCGGAGACGTTATCACCTTTATCATGAAAATCGAAAATCTCGAATATATCGAGGCTGTGAAATTTTTGGCAGATCGGGTCGGGCTGCAGATGCCGGAAAGCGGTGTGGATGACTCGCAGGCAAAGCTGAAAATGCGGATTTTGGAGATGAACAGAGAGGCGGCTCGCTTCTTTCACAAATGCCTTTCTACGCCTGCCGGGCAAGCAGGACTTGCCTATCTGAAAAAGCGGGAGCTGTCCAATGAAACAATCAAGCATTTCGGCTTGGGCTTTGCCCCGGACAGCTGGGACAGCTTACGGAAGCATCTGCGCAGCAAGGGCTACACTGATGAGGAGATGTATCGCGGCTTCCTGGTCTCCAAAGGTCGCACGGGAAGCTATTTTGATATTTACCGCAACCGCGTGATATTCCCGATTTTGGATTTGCGCGGGAATGTCATTGCATTCGGCGGGCGGGTGCTGGGAGATACCAAGCCGAAATATCTCAATTCCGGTGATACTCCCGTCTTTAAAAAAAATAAGAACCTCTTCTGTCTGAATTTTGCGAAAAACGAGTTGAACGGCAGATTGATTCTGGCAGAGGGATATATGGATGTAATCGCCATGTATCAGGCGGGCTTCCATAATGTGGTGGCAACCCTCGGAACGGCACTGACCCAGGAGCAGGCACGCATTATCAGCGGATATACCGATGAGGTCATATTATCCTATGATTCGGATGAGGCGGGACAAAAAGCGACCAGGCGCGCGGTCGGTTTATTGTCGGCAGAGGGAGTTAAAACCAAGATACTGACGATAGACGGTGCAAAGGACCCCGACGAATACATCAAAAAATTCGGGGCAACACGGTTTAAGCTGTTGCTGGATGGCTCCAGCAGCGCGACTGACTATGAGCTGGAAAAGCTGAAGGAGCTTCACGATATCGAAACGTCGGAGGGAAAGGTCGGCTATCTGCGGGCGGCGGTGCGTGATGTGCTTGCGGCGATTCCCTCTTCCATCGAACGAGAGGTATATGCGGGGAAAATCTCGCAGGAGACCGGTGTCTCCCGTGAGGTGATTACCGCACAGGTGAATGCCGTAATCAAAAGACAGATTCGTACCAAAGAACGGCAGGAATGGCGTGACATCCAAAGCGGAAAGCAGTTTTATCAAGATAGGCTGAATCCGCAAAAGGCGGCAAACAAAAAGGAAGCAATCGCGGAAGAGCGTATCATTGCATTTCTGTATAAAAATACGGAATATTGTGATTATCTGCTGCAAAGGATACCTCCGGATGGCTTTGTTACCGACTTTAACAAGCGGCTGTACAGCATAATTATTCAAAAATTACAGCATAATATATCATTAGACAGCTTGAGCGGCGAATTGACTCCGCAGGAGATGGGAAAGCTTTTCGGCTATTTGGCGCATGGGGCGGAGCTGAAGAATACAAAGGAAGAGCTGGATGATTATATAGACGTGCTGGTGACGCATAATAATAGATTAACAGATGAGAAGATTGCCGCGATGAGCTTGAACGATATCAGCGAATTGGCAAAACAACTGGAAGCTAAGAAAAAATAAGGAACAATAAATACTTTTCTGAAAGGGAGAAACTTTTATGGGCAACGAAAAAAGAAGCGCGGTCAGCGAATTGATGGAACAGGGTAAGGCGAAAGGAAAGCTTACCACCAAGGAAATTACCGATTTTTTCGAAGAAGTGGATTTTGACGGGGATCAGATAGAAAAATTCTATGACTCTTTGGAAAGCTTTAACATTGAAATCGTAGAGGATTTTGTTCCCGAAACCGATATTGATTTTCCGCTCGATGTGAATATGAATGAGGACCTGGAAGCATCGCTGTCTACCGAGGGAATCAGCATTGATGACCCGGTCAAGGTTTATTTGAAAGAAATCGGTCGAGTGCCGCTTTTGAGCGCGGAAGAGGAAATCGAGCTTGCAACACGGATGGGACAGGGTGACAGCTATGCCAAAAAGCGGCTCTCCGAAGCGAATTTGCGTCTTGTTGTCAGCATTGCCAAGCGATATGTCGGCAGAGGAATGCAGTTTTTGGATTTGATTCAAGAGGGCAATCTCGGCTTGATTAAAGCGGTGGAAAAGTTTGATTATACAAAAGGCTTTAAGTTTTCCACCTATGCGACATGGTGGATCAGACAGGCGATTACCCGTGCCATTGCCGACCAGGCAAGAACCATTCGTGTGCCGGTGCACATGGTGCATAAAAACGGTCATGACCCGAGCGCAGAGGAGATTGCCGAAGAACTGGATATGCCGCTTGACAAGGTGCGGGAGATTATGCGGGTCGCACAGGAGCCGGTTTCATTGGAAACACCGATCGGTGAGGAGGAGGACAGCCATTTGGGTGACTTTATCCAGGATGACGATGCCCCCGCTCCGGCAGAGGTAGCGTCGAATACCTTACTGAAGGAGCAGCTGAGCAAT
>CAZFQM010000156.1:0-4504 GCA_964520995.1 uncultured Oscillospiraceae bacterium | reverse complement strand
TTGCGGGGAGATTGCAAGAGCCGTCTTTGAAAGCGGAATTTGCGCAAATATCAGCAGAGGTGTGCTTTGCTTTGATGACTCGGAGCTGAGCGGGCTGCAATCTTTTCGAGAAAGCAAGGAGCTGTACGATACCTGGCATAACGCGGGCGACGGAAGAATCAAGGCGGATATGTGCATTCACGGAGAGTATACCTCAACCCCAAAGGTCGTATCGGCAATGGCGGAATATGCACATTCGCTGGGCTGCCATATGCATATTCACTTGGCGGAAACCAAAAAGGAATTTGAAGAGTGCATCGAGCGTCACGGCGTGACCCCGACGGAATATATGGAGCAGATGGGCGTTTTTAAGAATCCGACTACGGCGGCACATTGTGTTTATCTGACCGATGAGGATATTGCGATTCTGGCGCAAAATCGGGTCACGGCAGCACACTGCCCGCTCAGCAATTTGAAGCTGGGCTCGGGAGTAGCACGAATTTCGGATATGCAAAAGCAGGGCGTGAATATCGCCCTGGGAACCGATGGCTGTGCCTCCAATAACAATTTGAACCTGCTCGAGGAAGTGAAGCTGACTTCTGTTTTGCATAAGGGCATTATGGGGGATGCGGCAATTTGTACACCGACCGAGGTGATGCGATTTGCTACCGAAAACGGCGCCATTTCGCAGGGGAGAACCGATACCGGTTGCCTCAAAGTGGGAAACAAGGCGGATTTTGCGGTACTGAGCTGTGACGGCACCTATTGGTATCCCTCACATGATAAGCTGAATGATTTGGTATATGCGGCGCAGGGAACCGATGTTGTTATGACGGTGGTAAACGGTAAAATTTTGTATCGCAACGGGGAATTTTATACCATTGATATTGAAAAAGCAAAGGCGGAGATTAAACAACATAATAAACAAATTCTTAAAAATTTGGATTGATGATTGTATTTGCCGTAAAATAGTGGTATGATAAAACAGAATAAAGCCGAAAAATCATACTTCATGATGGATGGTGTCGGAAATAACGGATATTTGCAGACCGCATATCCGAAACAGTTGAGGAGTGCATAAATTGGGTAATAAGAGCACAAAACAGAATTTTTTGCAGGGCGCATTTATTCTGGTTGCCGCTACGGTTTTGGTCAAGGTAATCGGTGCGTTGTTTAAAATTCCGCTTGCCAATCTGGTCGGCGGAGTCAGCTCGGGCTTTTTTGCCTCGGCATATAATTTGTTTACCCCGATTTATTCGGTCTGCGTGGCAGGCTTGCCGGTAGCGGTTTCAAGAATGGTTGCCGAGACCTCCGCACGGGGACGATATCGAGACAGCAGAAAAATTTTCCATTTGGCGCTTTTGACCTTTTTGGTTGTCGGCTTTGTTGCAATGGTGATTATTGCGGTGTTTGCAAAGCCGTTTGTTACGATGCAAAAATCCGAGGGCGCGCTGTGGTCGGTTATCGCAATTGCTCCGGCGGTGTTCTTCGGATGTATCATGTCGGCATATCGCGGTTATTATGAGGGCTTGCGGAATATGTATCCGACTGCGATTTCACAGCTGATAGAGGCACTTGCTAAGATGCTGGTCGGATTGTTGATGGCTTATATTGTCATTCAGATGGGCTTGAGCCAATATGAAGCAACCAAAGAGACCACTAAGCTGGTTTTCGGAACGGTTGTTCAGATTACGCCCGGCTTGTCGGGAGCCGAGCTGGAAGAGGAAATCATGAAGCAGGTTCAGCTGGCGGTAGCACCCTATACGGCGGTTGCCGCTACCTTCGGCGTAACGGCGAGTACCGTGGTCGGCACACTGGTCTTGGTTTTACGGCATAAGCTGAGAGGAGACGGCATCGGCAAAGCAGAGCTGGAGGCTTCTCCGAAATCCATGTCTACAAAGACATTATTGGTTCGACTACTGAAGATTGCGATCCCGGTTTCATTAGGCTCGTTAGCGGTCAATTTGACCTCGGTTATCGACCTGTTCTCCATTAAGTCCCGACTAAACAGCGTCGCGTTTAATCATACCGATGTGATTATGCAGATGTTCGGTGCATTTATGCCGAATAACATTCCGGTCGATAAAATTGCAGACGAATTGTGGGGAATCTATTCGGTTTCGGTATTGTCGCTGTTTAATTTGGTGCCCTCACTTTGCGTGGCATTCGGAAAAAGCGCATTGCCGAATGTAACCGCATCCTGGGCACGTCGTGATATTTCCGAAACCAAGCGTAATATTGAATCGGTACTGCGTATTACGGCACTGCTGGCGATTCCGGCGGGAATCGGACTTTCGGTGCTCAGCAAGCCGGTGCTCGGACTTTTGTTTAATACCGAGACAGTGGAAATCGGCGGACCGATTCTGCAAATATTGGGGATTGCCTGTATTTTTGTCTCCATCGTTACTCCGACCTATAATATGCTTCAGGCGGTGGGAAGGGTCGATATCCCGGTCAAGCTGATGCTGCTCGGCGCCGCTATTAAGTTGGTAATGAATTTTACATTGGTGGGAATTCCTCAGCTGAACATCAAGGGAGCCGCTTTCGGTACCCTGGCGTGCTATATTGTCAGCTTCTTGTGCGGATTGTATTTCCTGTGCAGGCAGACGCAGGTGAAGCTTAATTTGATGAGCGTGTTCGGCAAGCCCCTGCTTGCTTCGGTTTTGATGGGAGCGGCGGCTTGGGCGGCAAACGGCTTGCTCGGAAAAATACTGCCCCCCAATCTGACAACGCTGGCGGCAATCCTGATTGGCGGGATCATTTACGTCATTTCATTGCTTTTGGTGCACGGAATCTCAAAAGATGACATTTTAATGCTTCCAAAAGGAGAAAAAATTGCAAAAGTACTTGAAAAACGCGGAATAATAGAGTAATATATATATTGTGGCTGTTAAAAGGGCGGATATCGCCGTTTTATCGTCCGCGGGATGAGAAAAAGCGGGGTGTCCGAGATGGATTTTCAGTTTAAACCACATTATGATATCAATGATTTGTTGCAGATTATGCGTATTCTTCGTTCGGAAAACGGATGCCCGTGGGATAGGGAGCAAACGCATCAATCTATTCGTAAAAATTTTATCGAGGAAACCTATGAAGTGGCAGAGGCGATTGATAAAAACGATCTTGCGCTTTTAAAGGAAGAATTGGGGGATGTTTTGCTGCAGGTGGTGTTCCACACGCAGATGGAAACGGAAAACGGCAATTTTACCTTTGATGATGTGGCGGACGGAATTTGCCAAAAGCTGATTCTGCGACATCCGCATATTTTCTCGGATGTGACGGTGCGAGATGCCGACCAGGTCTTGTCTAATTGGGATAAGATAAAGAAAGAGGAAAAAGGTCAAAAGTCGGCGACGGAGACGCTGAAGGCGGTTCCGAGTGTGTTGCCGGCATTGATGCGCGCGCAAAAGGTGCAGCAGCGTGCGGCACGTGCGGGCTTTGATTATGAGAATCGGGAACAGGCAATGGCGGATTTAAAAAGTGAGGTTTCGGAATTGGAGGAGGCATTCACTTCCGAAAATCCGCAGGATGTCGAGGAGGAGCTGGGAGATCTCATCTTTTCCACCCTGAATATCGCCCGTTTTTCGAAGCTCGACGGAGAGGATTGCCTGACGAAATCTACGCAGAAGTTCATTCGTCGCTTTACCGAAACGGAGCGCCTTGCAAACGAAAAGCAGATTGATATGACGCAAGCCGACTTAGAACAGCTGAATCAGCTGTGGAAGCAAGCAAAAGAGATATGCCAATAAAAGCATTTTATGCTTTTGGAAATAAATAATAATAACGGAGGTCAAAAAAATGACTAAAACAGAATTGATTAATGCAGTTGCTGAAAAAGCCGAATTGACAAAGAAAGATGCTGACAAAGCTGTTTCTGCAGTAATCGACGCAATTACTGAGTCTTTGGCTAAAGGTGAAAAAATTCAATTGGTAGGCTTCGGTACTTTTGAAGTACGCGAGCGCGCTGCGAAAGAGGGCATCAACCCCGCTACAAAAGAGAAAATGAATATCCCGGCTAAGAAAGTTCCGGCTTTCAAAGCAGGTAAAGCATTGAAAGATGTAGTTGCGAAATAAGTTTGTTTCGTGATATGAGTGGTCTTGGTGTTGTTGCTTCAGCACCAAGGCTATTTGTTTTTAGAAAGCAAAGAAGAGGAGCGACAGAAAGATGAGATTGGATAAATATTTAAAGGTTACCCGCTTGATTAAGCGTCGTACTGTGGCAAATGAAGCCTGTGATGCGGGACGAATCATTGTCAACGGCAAGCCTGCGCGGGCATCCTACGATGTAAAGGTTAATGATGTCATCGAAATCAACCTGGGAAATACTCCCTTAAAGGTAAAGGTGTTGCGTGTTTCGGAATACGCCACCAAGGATAATGCGGCTGAGAATTATACGGTAATCGAATAGAGCAGGGCATATTCTGCCTTTTTTTCGCATATATATCAGTAAAACATATATGCAAGGAGTGTGGGGAAAATGGCAGAGGATAAAAGAACAATAAAAATACCGCATAATCTGATTTTA
>CAZFQM010000155.1:0-4521 GCA_964520995.1 uncultured Oscillospiraceae bacterium | reverse complement strand
GACACTGTCTTATCCCGATGATTGACAGTATGGTTTTAGCTTATGTTGATTGGAAAAGTCACAGGAACAATTGTATCCACGCGCAAATGTGAATCATTGATCGGCTCAAAGTTTCTGGAGGTGCAGTTGATTCATAACGGGGTGGAGACCGATTCTTATATTGTTGCTATTGATAGTGTAGGCGCCGGAATAGGGGAACGCGTTTTGCTTACCACCGGAAGCGGCGCCCGTTTGGCATTGCGAGATGTTAATATGCCTACCGATGCGGTAATTGTCGGTATTGTTGATTGATGATGTTTTTTAGCTTTGAAATATATAAAGGGATTTGAGGAATATGAATTTAAATGATTTGAAAAAAGCGGTATCCGATGCCGGCGTTGTAGGTGCAGGTGGAGCAGGATTCCCGACGCAGTTTAAGTTTAATGAGGGCCTGGATACACTGGTCATCAACGGTGCCGAATGTGAGCCTTTGATTTTTTCGGATTATTATATTATGAAAAAAGAAATGGAGCAGATGCTGGACGGTGCCGAGCAGGTCATCGAGGCGATGAATCTGAAAAACGGTTATCTCGGTATCAAGGAGCATACTGCAGAGCGGCTCGGCCTTACACAAGGTCAAAAGCTGTCCGAGCACGTTTCGGTTCATGTTTTGCCGAATGTCTACCCCATGGGAGACGAGATTGTCTTGATTTATGAGGTGACGAAGCGAATTGTTGCACCGGGTAGTTTGCCCTTTACGCAGGGAGTTATTGTTTCAAACGTAGAAACGCTCTATAACGTTTCCAATGCGGTAAAAGGAATTCCGGTGACCGATAAATATGTGACTATCGGCGGTAAGGTAAGCGACAAGGCGCGTAAGGTAGTTAAGGTGCCGATTGGCATTCCTGTGTCGGAATTGTTTGATTATCTGGGCGTGGTTGTACCCTCTGATTGCGTTGTGCTTGACGGTGGTCCCGCAATGGGTAAGATTATCGACCCCAATACTTATCATGTCACAAAAACCACGAAGTCTTTCTTGATTCTGCCGAATAACATTCCGGCGGTTACCGGAAAGCTGACCGATCCGTCAAATATGGTGCGGAGATCTTCTTCTACCTGCTGTCAGTGTTCCATGTGTACGGATATGTGTCCGCGTGCTTTGATCGGATATCCTTTAAAGCCGCATAAAATCGTCCGCACGGTAAACGGACAGATTACCTCCAATCCGCAGGATTACTTAGTTGCTTCTGTATGTTCCGGTTGTGGCGTATGTGAGTTGACAGCTTGCTGCCAGGGAATTAGTCCGAGAACAGTGTATACACAGGTAAAGGCTTCTCTTGCCAAAAACGGATTGCGTTATCAGCATGACGGCTCCGAGCTGCACGCCGACCCGAATAGGGAATACCGTATGCTTCCGAGCGATCGCTTTATGGCAAGAATCGGCGTAGCTCCCTATGATATCATGCCGGAGCTCACCGGATATATCGACTTGAAAGCTACTTCTATTTCAATGCCGATGCGTCAACACGTCGGAAAGCCCGCTACCCCTGCGGTAAATGTCGGAGATACCGTCAAGGTCGGCGATTTAATCGGAAAAGCCGCAGATGGTATTTCAGCGAATATTCATGCTACGGTGAACGGTGTGGTAACCGCAGTCAGCGAGCAGGGAATTGAAATTAAATGCAATTAAGCATTTTTATCGTCAAGAGCAAACCTTGCAGGATATAAATTTAACTTGGTCGTAGCAAGACGGCAGAACGGGAGTTTAACATGGAAAATTCAATAGGTATTATCGAAATTAAAAGTATCGCAAAGGGAATTGAAGCGTGTGATTCCGCTTTGAAATCGGCGGGGGTAAAATTGATTACCGCGCAACCGATTTGCCCCGGTAAATATGAGATTATTTTAACCGGAAATCTCGCAGACGTTCAGGCGGCAGTGGATCACGTCAGAGAGCGGAATGACAGCAACATCATCGATTCCGTAAAGCTCGGACGGATATCCGAAAGCGTTGTAAAAGCATTGTTCGGCGCAGAAACAGGCGAGCGGAAAGGCTCTGTCGGTGTAATTGAAACCTACTCGGCAGCCAGTGCGATTATGGCGGCAGATACGGCGGTAAAGGCTGCAAACGTTTCTATTATCGAACTGCGCTTGTCCAGGGGTATGGGCGGTAAGGGATACGTTATGATTACCGGTGATGTCAGTGATGTAACCGCTGCAGTTGAGGCAGGCTCTCGATATGCAACCGAGCAAGGTTTGCTGACCGGAAACACCGTGATCGCAGCACCGCATAATGAATTGTGGCAATATTTGTAAAAAGCTTCGACATTATAAATTTTGAGTTATTTTTTCCAAACCTATTTACAAAGCAATAAATTTATGTTATACTAATGAAGTTGTCCGCGCCATGGCTTGTGGGTGTAAGCCCGAGAGAAGCTTGTCTTACTTATACGGGAGTTTTGCCTTCCCCTTGCTATGTTGTCGGCGAAATATTAAAAGAGGTGAATGTTATGCTGTTGAAAGAAGAAAAAACCGCAGTTATCGCTGCAAACCGTACTCACGAAAACGACACCGGATCTCCGGAGGTTCAGATTGCGATTCTGACCAAAAGAATCAATGATTTGACCGAGCATTTGAAGGTTCATAAGAATGACCACCATTCTCGCAGAGGCTTGCTGAAAATGGTCGGTCGTCGTCGTAATCTTCTGAACTACCTGATGGACAAGGATATTGAGCGTTACCGTGCAATTATCGCTAAATTAGGTATTCGTAAGTAATTGGCTGATAAGGCAGGTGGATTTCCATCTGCCTTTTTGGTATTTCCCGAATTTTCCGATGCTTCGGGAAAGGACTTTATATTTTGTACAGACGGATGGCTCGTATATGGAATCTTTTGCGGAGTCCATGTTTAGCATAAATTAGTATGCTTTGGCTTGGTCGGAGCATAGTAATTTTGCTAAACAAGCCGTCCGAATCAATGAATGGAGGCTTGTAAATCATGTTTGAAAACCACAGAATTTTTAAAACACAATTTGCCGGCAGAGAACTGGTTGTAGAAACAGGAAAAACCTGTATGCTTTCCAACGGCTCCTGCTGGGTACGCTATGGTGACACCGTTGTTATGGCAAACGTTACCATGTCCGCAAAGCCGCGTGAGGGAATTGACTTTTTCCCTCTTTCGGTAGATTATGAAGAGAGACTTTATGCAGTCGGAAAGATTCCCGGCTCTTTCTTGAAGAGAGAGGGAAGACCGTCCGAGCGTTCTATTTTGACCTCTCGTATGGTTGACCGTCCGATTCGTCCGTTGTTCCCGAAGGATATGAGAAATGATGTATCGGTAGTTATGACCGTTCTTTCCACCGATATGGACAATCAGCCCGAGATCACCGGTTTGATTGCAACCTCGGTAGCGCTTTCTATCTCCGATATTCCGTGGAACGGCCCGATCGGCGGTGTAAATGTCGGCTTGGTCGATGATGAGATTGTTATCAATCCGAATTTGGAGCAGCGTAATAAAAGCGATTTGACCTTGACCGTTGCCGGAACAGAGGAAAAAATCGTCATGATCGAAGCAGGTGCCAATGAGGTTTCCGACGAAAGAATGTTGGATGCAATTGCGGCAGGACATGAAGAGATCAAGAAAATCGTTGCCTTTATCCGTGAGATTCAAAAAGAGATCGGAAAAGAGAAAATCGTATTTGAGTCTAAGGCAGTAAATCCGGAGCTGTTTGAAGCAATCAAGGAATTTGCTTCCGACAGAATCAAGGTAGCTCTGGATACCGATGACAAAAATGTACGTGAGGAGCGTTTGGCTCCGATCGTGGCGGAGATTCACGAAAAATTTGAGGAATTGTATCCCGAGGATGCCGACACGATTGATGAATGCATTTATCTGGTGCAAAAATATATCGTCCGCAGATGGCTGTTGGATGAGAATAAGCGTGTAGACGGACGTGGCATGAATGAGATTCGTCCGCTCGCTGCCGAGGTTGCGGTAGTGCCGAGAGTACACGGCTCCGGCTTGTTTACCAGAGGACAGACTCAGGTTTTGAGTATCGCTACTCTGGGTCCGATCAGAGATTCTCAAATTATCGACGGTATTGATGAAGAGGAAGAAAAGCGCTATATGCATCATTATAACTTCCCGTCCTACTCTGTCGGTGAAACAAAGCCCAGCAGAGGACCCGGAAGACGTGAAATCGGTCACGGTGCATTGGCGGAAAAAGCATTGGTTCCGGTATTGCCGTCGGTGGATGATTTCCCGTATGCCATTCGTGTGGTATCGGAGGTGCTTTCCTCTAACGGTTCCACCTCTCAAGGCTCTATCTGTGGTTCCACGCTGGCATTGATGGATGCCGGAGTTCCGATCAAAGCGCCGGTAGCGGGTATTTCCTGTGGTCTTATCACCGAGGGTGATAGATGGATGACCATGGTAGATATTCAAGGCTTGGAAGACTTCTATGGCGATATGGACTTTAAGGTAGCTGGTACTCATAAGGGTATTACCGCAATTCAGGTTGATATCAAAATTGACGGCTTGAC
>CAZFQM010000154.1:0-4521 GCA_964520995.1 uncultured Oscillospiraceae bacterium | reverse complement strand
ACCATATCGAGTGTTCATAACCAACCTGAGAGTTGGATGTGGACACTCGATTTCTTTTTGTCTACATTTTGCATCTTCTTGTATGTATGAGCAGGAATTGACCTGCTCTTTTTTGTTATGCCGGCAGAGCATTGGGAACATACTCTACGGCAACGCCTTTTCGGGTTTCCTCCCGGTAATTGTGCTGTCTTGCAAGACTCGGCAGTTCCAGATATCCCACAAACTTGTAGTGTATCTTTATCTGTTGTTTGCGGTTTTTGCCGGTGCCTGTGACCTCGTACACATCAATGCGGTCAATAAGCTCCTGTAAGTGCGGTGCTGTGAGTTTATCCATCTGCATAAACTTCCGAACAGCGTCAATAAACTTTTCCTTGCCAAGCTGCATTTCCTCGACCTCTGCCAAGCGCCTACGGTAAGCGGCTATTTTCGCTTTCAGCTCTGACCGTTCAGTTTCATACTTCTGCGAAAACCGCATAAACAGTTCATCTGTCAGTTTCCCCGAAACATTATCCTCATAGCACTTGATGCACAGCTCAGCTACCTGTTCGCTGCGCACGATACACTTTTGCATTTCACTCTCGATATGCTTCTTCTCTTTGAGAATGTCGGCATTGGTCTTGTCGGCAAGCAGCGTTGCAAAATCTGCCTCATTGTCGCAAAGGCATTTCGACAGCCTGCGAAGCTCTAATGTTACCACCTGCTCAATAGCGTCTGCTCTCAGATAGTGCGTAGAGGAACAAGTCCCGCGGTTTCCGTGATAATTGCCGCACATAAAGAACGGAATATCCTCTTTGTCATGCTTGATGTTAAACCACAGCTTTCGGCCGCAGTCAGCACAATAAAGCAAATCACAGAACATATTGCGCTCCCAGTTCTCCGGTTTGGGATTGCGGCGGCGGGTTTTGCCGATCAGCTTCTGTACCTGTTCAAAGGTTTCACGGTCAATAATCGGCTCGTGAACATCCTTGAAAATCATCCATTTATCTTCGGGATTCGCATATCTCGTTTTATTTTTGAATGATTTGGAGCAGGTTTTAAAATTGATGATATCGCCACAGTATTCCTGCTGAGCAAGGATTTTGGAAACGCTGGTTTTGCACCATTTGTAAGGGTTGGGCTGTGTTTTCTTACCGCCTCTCGGAAGCCCCTTGCTCTGCCAATACGCCATAGGTACAAGCACCTTGCGTTCCTGTAGGATTCGGGCGATTGTTTCGGCACCTTTTCCCTCTAAAGTCATCTTAAAGATGTCTTTAACAACGGCTGCCGCCTCCGGGTCAATAATCCATTTCTTTTTATTTTCAGGGGATTTCATATACCCATACGGCGGCTGAGATAACGGTTCGCCGGAAGATCCCCGGATACGGTGGGCAGAACGCACCTTTCGGCTGATGTCACGGGCGTACATTTCGTTCATAACATTTTTGAAAGGTGCAATCTCGTTTTCGCCTTCGTCGCTGTCAACTAAGTCGTTGATAGCAATGAAACGAACATTATGATCGGGAAAATAAATATCCGTGTATTGCCCTACGGTGACATAGTCACGACCAAGTCGGGACAAATCCTTGACGATAACAGTAGATACATAGCCCATCTCTATATCGTCAAGCATTGACTGAAAGCCGGGTCGGTCAAACCGTGTGCCTGTGATGCCATCGTCCACATAAAACCGGGTGCTTGAAAATCCGTTTTCTTTAGCGTACTTTGTGAGCATTTTGCGCTGATTCACGATGGAATTGCTGTCGCCGTCTCCTCCATCGTCACGGGATAAGCGGCAATACAGCGCCGTTATCCCGGTTTGTTCTTTATTATTTCTCGACTGCATTTAGTCCTCCTCTCCGGCAGCCGAACACACATATTCCTCTGCCATTTTATTCTGTAGAATTGCATCGGTCAAATCTGTGAAATCGCTGGTGATACTTTTCTCGAAACGACTTTTAATTGTGTTTTCCGATTTCATCGGCTCAAATTCCGAAAATACCGTAAAGGTAACATTGCCGATTTTGTATTCGTGAGCTTTGCCGTCGGAAATTCCAACAATCCAGTTTGTTCTATTATTCATTATGAACTCCCCCTTATCTTGAATCTCTGTCACGCTGACGAGCGCGATATTTGTTGTAGTGATCTACGGCTTTAACAATGAAATCTTCTTTCTGCTGTAACGTGTAGCCGCTTGGAATTTTACCCTCTAACCGTGCTGACGGAATTTTGATGGTTTCCCGCTGATTTGGCTTTTCACGAGCCATAATTTCTCCGATGTCGTAAGTCGAGAGCTGTCTATCCTGAAATTGCTTTTTCATCTCCACAGCCTGCGAATAGGACGGCGTGCAGTCGTTGATTTCACATTGTTCCAAAACATCGTACTGACTTTGTTCGTCGAGAAACGAAAGCTCCACGCCGACGGACAGCGCCATTTTGCCCTCGTCCATAAATTCAAGTAGTTCGGGAATAAGGTTTGTTAGGCGAATATAGCGGCGCACCTGAGTTTTGCTGTCATCTGACTGCTGTGCGATAATATCCGCCGTTTCTAACTTCCTACCGACTTGGTCGGAAGTTAGGTCCGAACGAAATCCCTGTCGGCTCATTGCATCAAGTTTCATCTTATACGCAAACGCCTTTTCGCTGGGCAGGATATGCTCTCGGTGCAGGTTGCTGTCCACCACGGCAATGGCAGCGGCATCCCGGTCAAGGGCATAAATCAAGGCAGGGACTTCTGTGACCCCTGCCTTAACTGCGGCGTGTAAGCGGCGGTGTCCGCTTATCACCTCATATTCATCTGTGTTTTCAATCGGCCGGACAATTAACGGTGACAAAATACCGACGGTCTGAATGCTCTCAATCAGGGTATTCATTTCCCCATCGTCCTGTACTTTGAATGGATGTCCCTCAAACGGGCGAAGCTTTGAAACCGGAATATTTACCGGCTGATTTCTTCTATTTTTCATTTTCATCTACTCCTATCTAAATATCTTGCACGGGCTTTTCTTTCAAGCTCGTGCTCTTGTTTTAATAACTCATATAAATACGGAGACTTCTCCAAAATCTTCTCCGCACGGCGAAGCCTTTCACGAACAGGCTTCATTTGTTTGCTGATTGCCTTTCGGCTCTCTTTTTTTTGGTTTTCATCGTCCGGCGATTTCGGGCGGCGGATACGGTTGCTAAGCGTTTTTCGCTCACGCTCTAAATCGGATAACTGCACTTTGCTTTCATCAATGTTCGCTTGTAAATCGGCTACGGTGTGAATGTCATTTTCTTTGAGAAAATGATAATCTGAAATAAGCTCTTTCAAATCCTTTTCCGTTGCTCTTAAATCCGGCGACAGCAACATTACATCGGTAAGTTCGGCGGCAATTTGAATAATCGTTATGATGATATAGAATATCGTATCCACAAAAACCGTCGCCGTATCATAGCTGTGGTCGATAGAAAATTCAAGCTTTCGCAGTTCATCTTCCAACGGAAACTTTTTCGGCTTGTACGGTGGGCGATACTCCAAGGTGAATAGGCGATATCTGTTCTCGGCGTTTTTATCCAACTGCGCCTGCACGATTTCTTTTGTAAAACCGATATTTGCAAGACGAACAGAACGCTCCCAATGTTTCGCTTTCACGGAGAACCGCACGGGATCGAGAGTATAACCGAGCGCATATAACTGGCTCTCAAATTCTCTCGGAGTGGTAGCAAAAGACAGGCAGTATTCCACATCCTCACGGAGATAGTCCCGATGTGTTTTCTTGCCGGCCTTGTGCCGCCAATAGTCCTTTTTATTACCACCGTAAAAATTGCTGTTTTCAAGAACGGATAAACCGTGTTCCCGGCATATTTCATCCGACACACGGCGAAGCTCCTTGTGATCGCCGATTTTGTTCTGAAACTTTGTACCGTCCTTAAATGACACGGGGTTCACAACAAAATGGCAATGCACATTGTTTGTATTCAGGTGAACAGTCACAAGCACCTGATACCTATCGCCCCACATCTTTCGGGCGGTTGCTTTGCCGATTTCAAACGCCTGCTCCGGTGTGACCTCGCCTTCACGGAAACTTTGTATTCCGTGATAGCCTACCACCTTGCCACGCAGACCGAACCGCCGCTGTACGACAACCATTTCGGCATAAGCATTCTGCTTGGAACAGTTGATACCGCCTACATACATTTTGCGGTCGGTTTTGTTGTCGTTTTCGGCATAAGAAAGCGCCGCATATAAATCATCATCGAGGTATTCTCTTGCAGTGGTCTTGTCGGGATTGTCGGCATAGTCAAGCGTTGCTCTTAGGTTTTTGTATATAGGCCAAAAGCCTGTTACAGCCAAATTCATCACCCCTTTCCCGGCAACAAAAATGCCGCCGTAATTTCTTTCAGTACAGTTCGGATTTCTATATCCAGTTCCGGTGAACTCACTTTGTCGGCAAGCTCACCGAGCTTTTCCAGACAAGCAAAAAGAGCGTTGGGCGGAATACCTCTCGGCTCGTACCCCAACGCTCTTTGCTTCACATATTCGGTTGTACTCAGTCCGCATTTTCG
>CAZFQM010000153.1:0-4529 GCA_964520995.1 uncultured Oscillospiraceae bacterium | reverse complement strand
CATCGAGAAAGAAGAAAGTGACGAGGAAAAGGGTAAGGTGCTCAGTGCCGAACCGGGACCCGGCTCGGTGGTGGAAAAGGGCGATACGGTAACCATCTTTGTCAGCACCGGAACTGCGAAGCAATCCAAGGTAAATGTAACTGTTAAGCTGCCCGATGGCTTGACCGAAACCTATGATTTTGAAATTTATCATAACACTTCTTTGATTACAACCGTGAAAAATTACAAGGGCGCACTGGGAGAATTTTATGTAGAGCTTACCGCTTCCGGCAAAAAGACCTACAAAATCCTGTATAAGAACGCTCTGTATGCAACCTATGAGGTTGATTTTGACAAGGGAACCTATACCAAGCTGGAGCAAAACGATGAGGTATTGTTGCCGAAGAACTCTGCAATTTCCTCTACTGTCAGCAATACCAGCTCGGTATCCTCCGAGACTTCATCTATTGAGGACGAGGAAGATTAAGCTTTATCCTTATGCTGTTATACAACGCCCATCCGATTGGCTGGGCGTTGTTATCATTGTTTTGTAAAAGTCGATATTCCGACAAGGAGGAAAAACGTTGCAAGGGGATATACAAGGATTACTGCTGAAAGGAATCGGCGGATTTTATTATGTCGAAACGGAAAGCGGCGTCGTGGAATGCAAGGCACGCGGTATTTTTCGGAATAAAGACCTTTCTCCGTTGGTTGGAGATCGTGTGCTGATTGAACGGACGGAAGAGGAAAAGGGTGTCATCAACGAAATCCTGCCGCGAAAAAATCAATTAAGACGTCCGCCAATCGGTAATTTGGATCAGCTTGTTTTTGTGGTATCAATTTGCGAGCCAAGTCCGAACACCTTAGTGCTGGATAAATTGATTGCCATTGCCGAATATAAAAAAATCGAACCGATTGTCGTTGTTACAAAAACCGATTTGCAATCGGGAGAAGCTTTTCGTGATTGTTATACCGATGCGGGCTTTCGGACATTTACGGTATCCGCTTCTGCGCCCGAGACCGTAGAGCCGATTAAGGAACTGCTGGCAGGCAAGCTCAGTGCATTTACCGGAAACTCCGGAGTAGGAAAGTCAACGCTCCTCAATCGGATTGCACCGCAATTGGCATTGGAAACGGCAGATATCAGTAAAAAGCTGGGCAGAGGACGACATACCACCCGGCAGGTGGAGCTGTATAAGCTGGATAACGGCGGATATGTTGCGGACACCCCCGGATTTTCCGCGATGGATACCGATCGGTATGAGATTATTCTGAAGGATGAGTTGCAATACTGCTTTCGGGAGTTTGAGCCTTATCTCGGGAAGTGCCAATTTCACGGTTGCTCCCATACCTCCGAAAAGGGATGTGCTGTTTTGAAAGCGGTGGAGGCAGAGAAGATTCGGAAAAGTCGTCACGAAAGCTATGTCAGTATGTATGAAGATGCAAAAAAACTAAAGGAATGGGAGTATTCCTCCAAAAACGCGAAGTAACGGGATAAATGTGTATGAAAACTTGTATTATATTCGGGAACGCCGAAATTTCGGACTATTCTTTGATTCCTCCTATCTCTGCCGAGGATTTTGTGATATCGGCGGATGGCGGATGGCGGCATTTAAAGCACCTTGGAATCAAGCCGCAGCTTTTTATCGGAGATATGGATTCTGTTGAAGAGGCGGTGCCCGAGGATATCGAAAAAGAATGCTATCGCCCCGAAAAGGATGATACCGACACCTTTCTTGCAGTGAAAAAGGGATTAAGTCTGGGTTGCGAGCGATTTGTTTTGTACGGCTGTCTGGGCGGAAGTCTGGGGCATACGCTGGCAAATATGCAAGTCCTGGTTTATCTTGCCAAGCGTGGTGTTTCGGCGGTATTGCGGGGAGAGGATACCGAGGTATATGCGGTCAGTGATTCCACCCTTTCTTTTGATGCTTCCCGTACGGGAAAGCTTTCGATTCTTTCCTTTTCCGAGAAAGCGGTCGGTGTTACCCTCAAAGGACTTAAGTATTCCTTAACCGATGCGACAATCGGCAATGATTATGCAATCGGCGTCAGCAATGAGTTTTTGGGAAAAAGCAGCAGTATTACGGTAAAAAAAGGGGATTTGATTGTAATTCTCGAAAAATAACACGCCAAGCCCTGTCACACAATTTCCGCATTTGGAGTATAATGAACTATCAAAGCAGAAATTGAACGTTGGCAGGTGAGTGGAGTGCTAAAAAATTGCGGTCATGGAAAGAATCCCAGAAAGCCGCCTTGCATGATTGCAATCGGATTAGGCTGTATTATTTTTTTATCTATGTTTTGTTCGGCACAATTTTTACTTTTCCTGTCTGCCGTGGTTCTGATCGGATTGGGCGTATCAATGCTGTTTTTCTTTAAATGAGGAAAGGAAGATTGCGATGAAGGTTGTTGTTTTTAAGAGTCCGAAATTGTTGGCAGGTATTTTGAAGCTGTTTTTTAAAATCAAAAAGGAAGAAGCATAAAGAAAAAATCCGTTGGAACTCCAACGGATTTTTTGCTTTTCTATTGCATTTTATCTGTGTCTGAAGGTTTCGCATTCGGTATCTTTTTTACAGCATGCACCGGCACCCTGCACGGTAACGGAAGGCGCTCCACACTCGTCGTTTTTGTAATGCACGCAGGTTTTCACTTCGCATTTTACATGGGAGGTTGGATTGGGATTGCTGCAATGAACGGCATTGCAAGCACCCGATTGCGCTTTTTCAAAGGAGCTGCAGCAGGTTTCATTACAGCTGCAAGCATCATGTCCTGTTACTTTAATTTCGGGACGACAGCAGCAGCCGTCATGATTGCTGGAGCAATGAATAACACCGCAACGTAAATCGGTCATATTGTTCACCCTACTTTCTTTCCATATCGGCTTTTCTTTCGACAAGATAAAGAGACTTAACTTTTTCCTGTCGAACGGTAGCGGCATTGACCGCTACAAGCTTATTATTCGAAAAAAGGGGAACAATATACTTGAAGCTTACACTTATTTAAAATGTAAATGCTTTATATCAGCTTTCGCTGGTTGCAGTAATGGCAGGAAATCATATCTCCGTTTTTTTCAAATAGTCGGGGGAGATATTTTTCTGTTTGGGTAATACATTTTGGATTGGAGCAAGTTTCATTTAGGACAACGGCGGAATTTTTTTCTTGCGTTGCGCTATGATTGAGGCAATAGATAATGAGCGCCATTCTGACATACATTCCGTGTACCGCCTGCTTAAAGTAAACCGCTCGCTCATCGTTGTCAACCTCGTCGGTAATTTCATCCACACGGGGCAACGGATGAAGGATACGCAACGTCTTTTTAGCGTCAAGCAGCTTTTCTCGGTCCAGAACATATACATTCTTCTGTGCCGCATATTCCTCTTCGGAGGCAAAGCGCTCTTTCTGGATTCGTGTCATATAAAGGACATCCAGCTGAGGAATGACCTCTTTGAGCGAGAAAACCTCGGTATATTGACAATTATAGGCATCCATAAAGCTTTTAATGTAAGGAGGAATTGCCAGCTCCTTGGTCGAAATCAGGATAAAACGGTTGTTTTCGAAGCAAGAGAGAGCTTTAATCAGAGAATGGACGGTTCTGCCGTTTTTCAAGTCACCACATAAACCAATAGTAAGATTGTTCAGCCTGCCGACCTCCTGTGTCAGGGTAAGTAAGTCGGTCAGTGTTTGCGTGGGATGCAGATGTCCGCCGTCTCCCGCATTGATAACGGGGCAATCGGTATAAAGCGAGGCAGCGTATGCGGCGCCCTCCTGCGGACTTCTCATGGCAATGATATCGGCGTACCCGCTGACAATTTTCGCCGTATCCTTTACACTTTCGCCCTTGGCAACAGAGGAATTGTTCGGGTTGTCAAAGCCGATGATTCTGCCGCCCAATCGAAGCATAGCTGTTTGAAAGGACATCTGCGTTCTGGTAGAGGGTTCATAAAACAAGGTGGCAAGAATTTTCCCGTCACATACATGGCTGTATTTTTCGGGATTTTTTTCTATTTCCACGGCGCAGGAAATAATTTCCTCCCATTCCAACCGCGAAAAGTCGTTTAAATCAATCAGATGCTTGTACATATTTGCAGAGCAGGAAAGGCTTCCTTGCTCCTTAACCCACCTTTCGATAAATAATAAACTGCCGAAATATATTTTAGCAGTTTATGCGATAAGATACAACAGTTATTTTATGAATAGCCTAAAAAATCCGCAACTTCCATTCAATGTGAATAGACACTGCTTGTTTAGGCGGATAAAAAGGATTAGAGCGTAAAATCCGATTTTTCGAATTTTTGCAAAACACGAATTTTGCCCGGTCTTCTTTTTAAGGGGGCGTAAACAAATTTTTTGCAGCTGAAAAAAGGAGCGACAGCCCCGTTATGCTTGCATAAAACGGTTTGTCCGTCCTTGGTCAGCTTTCCGAATTCGCAATATTCACAAGCCGGATCGATTTTACTGCCGAAAAATTTACGCTTCATTTTTTTACTCATTCCTTTTCGAATTACTGCTGTTCTGTATGTATTGTATCAGATTTTCGACCGGATAACAAG
>CAZFQM010000152.1:0-4538 GCA_964520995.1 uncultured Oscillospiraceae bacterium | reverse complement strand
TCGGGAGCATGCCGTCATCCACATTTATATCAGCCCCGAGGAAAATCCCGCAGAAGCCGTTTCTTATTTAAAGGAGCAGCTTGCCCTTTCGAGCATTCCTTTCACACTGGATACCGATTCGATACAAGAGGAGGATTGGTCCAACGAATGGAAAAAATATTATCACCCAATCCGCATCGGCAAAAAGCTGGTCATCTGTCCCTCGTGGGAAAACTGTGATTCCGGCGAGGAGGATGTAAAAATCACCCTTGACCCCGGTATGGCATTCGGAACGGGAACGCACGAAACAACCCGGCTGTGTATGCAACTGCTGGAAAACTATGTCACCCCCGAAACCCATATGCTGGATGTTGGGTGCGGCAGTGGTATTTTGGCAATCACCGCCCTCCTGCTCGGCGCAAAAAGCGCAGTCGGGGTGGACATTGATGAGCTTGCCGTCAAGGTAGCACAGGAAAACGCCGAGCGCAATCACGTGTCCGATAAGCTGCATTTAATCTGCGGCGATCTGACCGAAAAGGTAGAGGGAAGCTATGATGTCATCTGCGCCAATATCGTTGCAGATGTCATTATCCGAATGTCAAAGGATATTTGTTCATTCATGAAAAGCGGCTCTGTTCTGCTCTGCTCCGGTATCATTGAGCCGAGAGAGCAAGAAGTGATGGACGCAATGGCAAAATGCGGATTAAAGCATATTACCACACTGCGTGAAAGAGGCTGGGTAGCCGCCGCCTTTACTTTATCATAATTTATCTAAGGAGAATCTCTATGCATATCGGGGTAACCCAAACCCTGACAGCCTTGTTTCTTTCAGGCACAATGATCGTTTTAAACAGCTGCAGTCCGATCGTCGATCATGCTCCTATTGATTTCGATTTTTCTTCCACAATCAGCGCCGACCTCGATTTTGATATTGATTCGGAATACAGCAGCTTTGCGGAAGCAAGCAGCGAATCCGAAAGCAGTACCTCCTCCGTCGGCAATTCCTCGGAAGAAAAAGGAAATTTAATCATTGTAGACAAGGGACAGGATGTCGGTACGGCAGATGACCCGGAGGACCCGATGGCGCCCTCTCATCCGAGTGAGGACGGCTCGGACAAAGCCCCCGAGGACACCGTAGTCATTCCTCCCGTCTCTTCGACTCAGATTTCCTCTGCCGCATCAAGCTCGTCGGCAGCCTCAGCCGCCACCTCCTCCCTGCCGCACTCCTCTGTCACCGCATCTCTGCCGCCTGCAACCTCCTCAGGCTCCCTGCTCCCCTCCTCGGGAGCAGACCTGTCCTCTGTGCTCCCATCTTCGGAAGCAAGCAGCAACACAAGCCTGCAGACAAGCAGTGCGTTAAGCGGCTCTGTTGCCGCCTCGTCGACAACTCCCTTTGAGCCGCCCGTAAACGGATGGTATACTCATAACGGAAAAACTTATCTGTATCAAAACAGCAAGCCGGTAACCGGTTATCAAACGGCGAACGGCGTAACCTATTATTTCGATAACAGCGGCGTTCTTTCCTCCAAGGTCGGAATCGACGTTTCAAAGTTCCAAGGAGATATCGATTGGGGAAAGGTGAAACATGACGGCGTGGAATTTGCCATCATCCGTATCGGATACCGCGGCTACGGTACCTCCGGAACCATTGCCAAGGATCCCAAATTTTTACAGAACATTATCAACGCAACAAACGTCGGAATCAATTGCGGGCTTTATTTCTTTACTCAAGCGACCACCAAAGCCGAGGCGGAGGAGGAAGCGACCAAGGTAGCAGAGTGGATCACCGAAGCGAAGCAAAATGCCGCCTGGACCGAAGCGGGAAAGAAGAAGCTGAACTACCCGATTTATTTCGACACCGAGCTGTCCACCGCTTCTCCGAGCGGAAGCGGTCGCGCCGATAAATTGACGAAAGCGCAACGAACCGAAACCGCATCCGCCTTTTGCAGCAAGCTCAAAGCACTCGGATATTATCCCGGTATTTACGCCAGCACCGATTGGTTGAACAACCATCTGGATATGTCCAAGCTTTCCGATTTTGATGTCTGGGTCGCTCATTATACAAGCGGAGGTCCCACCTACAAGGGAGCTTATCAAATGTGGCAGTACACCGCAAAGGGAAAGGTCTCCGGCATTATAGGAGAGGTCGATCGAAATGTCGGATTAACGGATTATCCGAGTCTGATTTCCAAAAAGGAGCACACTGCTTCGCAATCACAATAAAAAACGGACAATCTCTTCTGTTTTAAGAGATTGTCCGTTTCTTATTTCATGATGTTATTTATGCGTTTCCGAATAATTTTTTCGCATTTTCAATCACAGAGGCTTCCAAATGGGAGGGCAACTGCTCATAACGCTCAAATGTAAAAGTAAACCAACCGCTACCCTGCGTCATCTGCCGTACCAAGGTGGTAAAATCGTGCATTTCGCTGGTCGGAGCTTCCGCTTCAATCAAGGTCATATCATTTCCCTGCGGGGTCATGCCCAGCACCCTGCCGCGGCGTTTGTTTAGTTCTCCCATCATGTCGCCGGTATTGGCATCGGGCACATAAACCTTCAAAGAACCAATCGGCTCCAACAAAATCGGAGAAGCTTGCGGCAATCCCGCCTTATAAGCCAGTGTAGCCGCCATTTTAAAGGACATTTCGGAGGAATCCACCGGATGATACGAGCCGTCCAGCAAGGTTGCCTTTAAGCCGACCACCGGATATCCCGCCAGCACGCCCTTTTGAATACAATCTCGTAAGCCTTTCTCCACTGCAGGGAAAAATCCTTTCGGTACCGCACCGCCGAACACCTTTTCTTCAAACAGAAGGTCCTCACCGTCATATGGCTCAAATTCAATCCAAACGTGACCGTATTGACCATGTCCGCCTGTTTGCTTCTTGTGCTTACCCTCTACCTTTACCTTTTTCCGAATCGTCTCCCGATAGGCGACAATCGGCGTTTCCAATGTTACATTAACTCCGAATTTCGATTTCAGCTTAGCGACCGTAACATCCAGATGCTGTTCTCCCAGACCGCTGAGTAGCTGCTGGTGCGTTTCATTGTTCACCTCAAAGCCGAGTGTAAGGTCTTCCTCAAGCAAGCGATGCAAGCCGTTTGCAACCTTGCTCTCATCACCCTTTTGCGTGATGATTGCCATGGTATAGCATGGCTTCGGAACCTCATATCCCGCAAAGCGGCAGGATAATTTTTCTTCACATAAGGTATCACCGGTTTTCACGCCCAGCTTGGTCAGCACGCCGATATCTCCCGCCGATAAGCTCGAAACCTCTTCCTGTTTTTTGCCTTTCAGCAGCAATATCTTTCCGATTTTCTCCGGGGTCTCGTCGGTCATATTAAGAAGTGTTTGATCGCTCTTAATGACGCCGGAAACCACCTTCACATATGACATCTTTCCGACAAACGGGTCAGCTACCGTCTTAAACACAAAGGCAGCGGCGGGGCCGTCCTGCGTACAGGGCACCGAAATTTCGGTATCGTCGGTTTTGATTGCATTCTCCGAACCGCTGTCGGCGGCAGATGAAAACAACTTTACAATTTTATGTAACAGCATTTCAATGCCGTCCAAATTCAGGGCAGAGCCGCAAAATACCGGAGCAATGCTACCGTCCTTGATGCCCTTTTTGACCCCGAGTACCAATTCCTCATGTGTAAATTCCTCACCGGAAAAATACTTCTCAAACAGCTCCTCATCGGTTTCGGCTACCGCCTCACTGATTGCGGCAATCAAGCCCTCATAGCGATGCTTGATATCCGGCATATCCACTTCGATTGCCTTGCCTTTTTCATAGCGATACGCTTTGCTCTTTAAAAGGTCGATATAGCATTGAACCTTTCTTTCCTCAACATAGGGCACCACCAACGGGCAGACCGTTGGTCCGAATGCCGTTTTCAATTGTTCCAGTACCTTATAATAATCCGCATTTTCATTATCCATTTTGGAGACAAAGAACATCCTTGACTTTTTGGCGGCAACCGCTTGCTCATAAGCTTTTTTTACGCCTACCGTAACACCCGATTTTCCGGACACGGTAATCAGTACATTTTCAGCCGCACGGATTCCCTCCGCCATGCCGCCCGCAAAATCAAACAGACCGGGTGTATCAATGAGGTTGATTTTAACATCTTCATATTCCAACGGCGCCAAAGCGATATTCAAGCTGACCTTTCGCTTAGTTTCCTCCGCATCATAATCGCAAACCGTATTTCCGTCAGCAATCTTCCCCAACCTATCCGTCGCTTTTGAGAAGAATAACATTGCCTCTGCCAATGAAGTCTTTCCCGATCCGCCGTGACCGACCAAAGCAATATTTTTAATCGTGTCGGGGGTATGCTGTTTCATAAAAATCCTCTCCTTTGCAGTTTGTCTGCGAAATGAAATATAGTAACCTGAGCTTGATTTCTTCGCGGCATACTTGAATGCTACTTTTAAAACGCCCCAGGAAAACAACAAAGCAATCCATAAACAAAAAGATTTATCACGATAAGCATGACTAAGCCGTCTCTGCTTTCAACATCAGGCAAAAAGAAAGCTTTCTCCTACAACCGTTTGT
>CAZFQM010000151.1:3832-4542 GCA_964520995.1 uncultured Oscillospiraceae bacterium | reverse complement strand
GAAGCGACCTCCTCCATTGATACCAAGACGGAGCGCCAGCTGCAAATCGGATTAAACAAGCTGTTAGAGGGCAGAACCTCCTTTATTATTGCGCACCGCCTATCCACCATTCGAAATTGCGACCGCATTATGTATGTTTCCAACCAAGGAATTTCCGAGTGCGGCAGCCATGACGAGCTGATGGCGATAAAGGGCGATTATTACAAGCTGTATACAGCGCAGATTAACGGATAACCGAAATCGAAGTAGTTACATAGAAAAACAGGGAGGCAGCATTGCACTGCTTCCCTGTTTTGACTTAAAAGCGGTAATTTCGTTTTTCCATGAAAAGGGGCTTATAGCTTGTAGCTTGTCTACAAGCTGTATCATTCTTGTAGGATGATTGTTAAATATCCAACTCCGGCGGCAGGTCGATTTCATCCGAAACATATTTGCCGTTTTTCTTCCGCTGACGAACACATTCGGACAGCAGATACTCGATTTGACCGTTTACAGAGCGGAAATCATCCTCTGCCCAGGCGGCTATGGCTTCGTACAGCTTGGCGGAAAGACGGAGCGGAATCTGCTTTTTCGATTGCGGCTCATTCATCGCTTTAATACAGACTTCCCGAATTCAGAATCGGTTGCGCATCATGGTTTCCGCAAAGCACGACCAAAAGATTGGAGACCATTGCCGCCTTTCGTTCCTCATCCAGCTCGACAACATGGTT
>CAZFQM010000151.1:2966-3822 GCA_964520995.1 uncultured Oscillospiraceae bacterium | reverse complement strand
CCGCTCTAATGCCATCTCCACCACGCCGACCGCACCGTCCACAATCATTTTTCGTGCATCGATGATTGCGGAGACCTGCTGTCTTTGCAGCATCACCGCGGCAATCTCCGGCGCGTATGCCAGATAGGTAATCCGTGCTTCGATGACCTCAATTCCCGCTTCTACGACCTTTTGTTGAATCTCATCCCGAATGCGGGAGGCGACAATCTCACTTGAGCCGCGCAGGCTTCCCTCGTCGGCGATGCCGTCGCCGGTGGTGTCCACGTTCGGCGCCATGTCATAGGGATAGATTCGCACGATGTTCCGCAGTGCACTGTCGCATTGCAAGGACAGGTATTCCTTATAGTTGTCAACGTGAAATACCGCCTTTGCCGTATCGACAACGCGCCAGGTGACCGCAATGCCAATCTCTACGGGATTGCCGAGACAATCGTTGATTTTTTGCCGATTGTTATTCAACGTCATGATTTTCAGGGATATTTTTTTATTTGTCATTTCAAGACTTGTTGAACCGGAGAGGGCGGCGTATAGCATGGTGTTTTGATTGTCATTGGTTACATCTCCGCTTTGATTGAGCTTTGTTTTCGCCGCCGGGTTGACACTGACACAAAAGGGATTCACATGGTAAAAGCCCTCGTTTTTCAAGGTGCCGACATATCGACCGAAGAGGGTAAGCACCAGCGCCTCCTGTGGCTTTAATACCTTTAACCCGAGCAGGGGAATCCAGCCGATACAAAGCCAGAGAATGCTTGCCACCAGCAATATCACGCCGAGAATTTGAAGTGACCCGCCGACCAAAATGGCGCCGAACACACAGGCGGTAATGGCAATCAGATATGCCGCGATAGTAGCAAGC
>CAZFQM010000151.1:0-2956 GCA_964520995.1 uncultured Oscillospiraceae bacterium | reverse complement strand
TACCGTTTTTCTTGTGAGTTAAAACAATTTCTTGCATAAAGAACGCGCTTCCTTTCTGTTTTGCAATATGAGATATATTTGATATCATTATGATATCACACGTTTCTTTCCCTGTCAAGTAGCTACCCGAAAAAAATCACGGCTTACCCAAAGCGGGCAGCCGTGAAAGGAATATTCGGTTTATGATATCAGCATTTTTGCGATCTTATAGACGTCACCGCAGCCTAATGTAATCACAAGATCCCCCTCGGTGATGTTTTGGCGCAGATAATCGGCGATTTCCTCAAAGGTGGGGAACCATACGCTCCCCTCGATTTTGTCGGCAAGGTCCTTGGTGTAAATGTGATAGGTGTTCTTTTCCCGCGAACCCATGATCTCGGTCATGACCACTCTGTCGGCGATCGGAAGCACCTTGGCAAAATCCTCCAACAGCATTGCGGTGCGGGAATAAGTAAAGGGCTGGAATACTGCCCATACTCGCTTATAATGCAGCTCCTTGGCGGCTTCCAGGGTGACCCTCAGCTCGGCGGGATGATGCGCATAATCATCGGCGATTACCGCACCGTTGCATTTTCCCAAAATTTCAAATCGCCGACCTGCGCCTCGAAAGTCCGCAAGCCCCTTTGCAACCTGCTCCGGTGCGGCACCGACCGAGAGCGCGGCAACCGCCGCCGCCATGGAGTTCAAAATATTATGCTTCCCGGGAACATAAAGCTCAATGGTACAGCATTTTTCCCCTTGGTGCATGAGGTCATAGCGGAAGAAGCAATCTCCCTCCGCCTTGCCGATATTGGCGGGATAATAATCGTTTGTGTCCGAAAGCCCGAAAGTGGTGATTTTCTTGTTAAGTCCCTCTATTGCCGTCATGGTGTTGGCATCATCCCCGTTGACAATCAATGCCTCGGTTGCCATTTGGGCAAACCTTCGGAAAGAGCCGATCAATCGCTCTAAGGTTTTAAAGTATTCCATATGGTCACGGTCGATATTTAAAATGACCGCAATGTCGGGAGATAGGTGCAGGAAAGTGTCAACATATTCACAGGATTCGCAAACCATCACGTCGGATTTGCCTGCCCTGCCGTTTCCGCCGATCAAAGGAAGCTTTCCGCCGATTACGGCGCTCGGGTCGATGTTCGCCTCCATCAAAATTTGGGTCAGCATGGCGGAGGTGGTGGTTTTGCCGTGGGTTCCGCTGACACAAACGGCATGATGATACCGCTGTGTGATTAAGCCCAGCAGCTCGCAGCGTTCCAGCACCGGCACACCGCTTTCCCGTGCGGCAATCAGCTCCGGATTGTCCGCCATGATAGCGGCAGTATGGATGATTAAATCTGCGCCTGCAATGTTTTCGGCGCGTTGACCGAGCTGTACCGGGATTCCCATTTTTCGAACAGCGGCAAGGGTGTCGGTTTCGTTGTTATCCGAGCCTGTGATATAATATCCCTCACTGTGCAGAATCTGTGCAAGCGGATACATTCCCGAGCCGCCGATACCGATAAAATGAAGATGCTTTTTTCCTTGTAAAATATTATTGTCAACCATATTATCAAGCCTTTCTGAATACGGGAAAGCAGTCCCGATAAACGGATTATTTTTGTTATTTCTATTATATAGCGAAAATGAAAAAAAATAAACACCTTTTAAAAAGAAAATTCCGAATCGGGGAAATTTTGTCGTATCGGAGAAAGACCTCGCAAAAAAACACCCGAAAGCAAACTGCTTTCGGGTGGGTTGTGATAGGCCTAGGAAAGAAAATCGTTAATAATGCGTACCAGCAGGTCGTTGAGCTTGTAGACCTTGCTTTCTCCGATGGTCGGCTCCAGGTGGCTGTTGCCGATACCGCTGTCATCGGTCAGCGTAACATAGGTTCCGCCTGTTCCGAGGCTGAGTGTCCGCATCAGATACTCGGTATTTTTGTCGATTCCGCTGGCAGTGATCGGAATGATGCGAATACCGTTTTTTGCCGCTGTGGCTACCAGTTCTTGCATCTTCGCCTTTGCGGTGTCATGCGGCGGCGCATCCAAAATCAAAAACAACAGCTTGGCAGAAGCATCGGCGGACCACTCATGCTTGTTGATGGCATCGTTTAACGCCTGCTCCACCGCTTCTTCGGTATCTCCGCCACCGTTTGCCGATTGCGCCTTTAAATTGCCGATTGCGGTGTTGATATCACTGACAAAGGGGAAAGAACGTACCACATATTCGTCCTGGACATCGCGGTAAAAGTTTACGCTCAATCGAAGCGGGATGTTACCGTTTTGATTTTTGACCCGCAGGATAATGTCGGCAAGCTCCGTTTGCAGATAGTGCAGCTCATCTCCCATTGAACCGGTCGTATCGCAGACAAACATGAGATCCAATGCGGCGCTCTGCTTTTTCGCTTCGCTCAGTGACAGGGTGTAGGAGGAAGCGGGCGTGTTTTCCAGGCTCTGCTCCGCCGCCTTGTCGCCGTATTTTACGGTGATTTTTTTCGGTGATTTGTCCTGCTTGAAAACATGATAAAACAGATATGCCTTTCCCTTGTTGTCGCTGACCGTCGACCAAATTGCATTTCCCTGTTCGTCAAGCAATGAAACGGTCGCTCCGCCAATCGGCTGTTGTCCGCTTTCTACCGCAACCTCGATTCGTTTGGTCAGATTGATTCCCCAGCGGGTCTGATACTGCTGAAACTCGCTGTTTTGTCCCAGCAGATTCAGCCAAAAGTCAAAGTTGAGGTTATCGTTCCATTCCTTTGCCGTCAGTACACCGGCAGCCGTCTGATACGATTGGGTACTCCCCCCCGAGCCCGGTTTTTTCAGCGCTCCGCCGGTGGTTGTCGTCGTTGCCTCATCTGTAGTCGTTTTATAGCTTTCCGGCTTTTTTGTGTCGGTGTCGGCGGTTGCTTCCTCATCGGCAACAGCATCGGTCATTCCCTCAACGATAAAAGTATCGTCGGAAATTCCTCCTTCCTCTGTTT
>CAZFQM010000150.1:1368-4560 GCA_964520995.1 uncultured Oscillospiraceae bacterium | reverse complement strand
AGGCACAGCGTGAGGGTGCGGATATTACCGACATTTCGGCAGGCTTGTCCTACAGCGTTGTGAAAAATGTAATGTACAAGGTTATCCGTGCGGCAAACGGAGACAGCTTGGGTAAGCATATTGTGGTACAGGGCGGCACCTTTTTAAATGATGCGGTTTTGCGTGCATTTGAATTGGAGGTCGGCAGAAACGTGGTAAGACCTGCTGTTGCGGGAATTATGGGAGCGTACGGCGCCGCATTGTATGCACAGCAGAGCGGCTGCACCGAAACCGACCTAATTACACCGGAGCGACTTGCACACTTTACGCATACCTCTAAAATGGCGGATTGCAAGCTTTGCCGTAACGGTTGTCACCTGACCATCAACACCTTTGACAGCGGCAGAAAGCTGATATCCGGTAATCGCTGTGATCGTCCAAACGGACTTTCCAAGCAAAAGAACATCCCCAATATGTATGAGTGGAAGTATCAATATTTGACCTCACTTCCCAAGAAAACGGGTGGCAAGCGCGGAAAAATCGGTATGCCGTTCGGCTTGAACGTCTACGAGATGCTTCCGTTTTGGAATACGCTGTTTTACGAGCTGGATTTTGAGCTTGTGATGTCCCCGAAATCCACCCGAAAGCTTTATGTGGAGGGACAGCATACGATTCCGTCCGATACCGTTTGTTATCCCGCCAAGCTGCTTCACGGACATATCGAAGCCTTGCTCAAGCAGGGAATTGATACGATTTTTTATCCTTGTATGCCCTATAACATCAATGAAAAAATGGGCGACAATCATTATAACTGCCCGGTCGTGGCTTATTATCCCGAATTGATTCATGCCAATATGGAGGCGCTCCAAAAGGTGCGGTATCTGACTCCTTACTGCGGCATTCACCGCCCCAAGGATTTTGAAAAGAAGTTTTCGGAGTATATGTACGATACCTTCGGCGTTCCGAAAGCAGAGACGGTTAACGCGGTCAAGAAAGCTTTCAAGGCATATGATGATTATCTGCAGATGATTAAGGATGAGGGTGCACGAGTGATTGCCGAATGTCGGGAAAAGAAGCTGCCGATGATTATGCTTGCCGGCAGACCTTATCATATCGACCCCGAGATCAATCACGGTATTGATAATCTGATCAATTCATTGGGGTGCGCGGTGATTACCGAGGATGCGTTGTATCATCTGTCCGAGAAGCCGAGGGTCAAGGTGCTCAACCAATGGACCTATCATTCGCGGCTGTATGCGGCATCCAAGTATGCGGTGACACAGCCGGATATCGAGATTGTTCAGCTGGTATCCTTCGGATGCGGTATTGATGCGATTACCACCGATGAAATGCGGGATATCGTGGAGAGTGCCGGTAGAATATATACTCAGCTGAAAATCGATGAAATTAACAATTTGAGTGCGGTAAAAATTCGGTTGCGCAGTATGCTTGCCGCGGTACAAAACAGAAGCCGATAGAAAGGAATCGGGCGAACGCCCGGTGTTGGTCCAAAAATGGCAAATTTGATTTATGATGACAACGGAAGATTGTTGTTCACCAAAGAAATGAAAAAGGAATATAAAATTCTGATGCCGATGATGCTCCCGATTCACTTCAGCTTGATTCGTGAGCTGTTGGTACTGGACGGCTATGATGCGGAGCTGTTGACGACTACCGACCATGATATTATCGATACGGGATTGAAGTATGTACATAATGATATCTGTTATCCCGCGCAGCTGGTTATCGGTCAGTTTATCCATGCTTTGCAAAGCGGAAAATATGATGTCAACAAGACGGCGCTCTTTATTACGCAAACGGGCGGCGGCTGTCGTGCCTCCAATTATATCCATCTGCTTCGGAAAGGCTTAAAGGCGGTCGGGCTGGAGCAGGTTCCGGTCATTTCGGTCAATCTTTCCGGTATGGAGAAAAATCCCGGTTTTAAGCTGACACTGCCGTTGATTTTGAAGATAATATACTGTTGCTTCTATGGCGATATGCTGATGCTTTTGTCGAATCGCTGTCGGGCATATGAGGTGCATCCGGGCGAAACCGAAAAGCTGGTGCAATATTGGCAGGATAAGCTGATTGCCGAAATCGGCAATGCCATGAACCTGCGATATAGTCACGTAAAGCAAAACTTTTGTAAAATCGCGGAAGATTTCTCGAAGATTGAGCTGAACATTACCGATAAGGTGCGAGTAGGTATTGTCGGTGAAATCTATATCAAGTATGCTCCGCTCGGAAACAATAATTTGCAGGACTTCTTAGAGTCGGAGGGCTGTGAGGTTGTCATTCCGGGACTTATGGATTTTATCAGCTTTAAGGCAGATAATCGCTATGAGGACAGCAAGCTGTACGGCGGGAAAAAGCTGGTCCGGACGGTTGCGAAAATCCTGGAGGACAAGCTGACTGACGTAAAGACCGATATGCGAAATGCTTTGGCGGCATATCCTCAATTTGAACCGCCGAAATCCTTCGAGCACCTAAAAGAGATGGTAAAGGATTACCTGGGCTACGGAAATAAAATGGGCGAGGGCTGGCTGTTGACCGGTGAGATGCTGGAGCTGATTCATGACGGCGTCCCCAACATTGTATGTACACAGCCTTTTGGTTGCTTGCCGAACCATATTGCAGGCAAGGGTATGATTCGCTTGATTAAAAAGAACAACCCCACTGCCAATATCGTCGCAATTGATTATGACCCCGGCTCAACCAAGGTCAACCAGGAAAATCGAATTCGTTTGATGCTTTCCAACGCAAGAGAGCAGATGAAGCGAACGAAAGAAGAGGCGGCAAAAGCGACTTCCGCAAAAGAAAACGCAAATGCGGCGTCGGAAGTGCCGACTCCTTTACCGCAATAAAATTTTACAGAGAACAGATTCCCCTCGAAAAGGGATACGCTCTCCGAAGCACTCGACAGCTCGGAGGGCGTATCGGTTGCTTTTCGGGGGTTTGTTTTGTATAATAGGAAAGTAGCTTGCCGATGTGAAAATCGGTTGTCAGAAAATTGTAAGAAATATCGTGGTTGTTTTGTAAGCTTTGTTTGCTATTATTTTTACAGTGACAGCTCGGCAACAGAATGACAGGAAATATCGGAGGGTGTGGAATTTCGTGGAACAGTATTGTGTTTTGGTGGTCGATGACGATAAGGAAATTGTGGATTCGATTTCCATCTTTTTGCAAAATGACGGTTATCACGTGCTGAAAGCA
>CAZFQM010000150.1:0-1358 GCA_964520995.1 uncultured Oscillospiraceae bacterium | reverse complement strand
GCTTGAATGACAATGAGGTGCATTTGATTTTGCTTGACGTCATGATGCCGAAATTAGATGGAATCAAGGCGCTGCTGAAAATCCGAGAGAAGCGAAATATTCCGGTCATTTTGGTATCGGCAAAATCGGAGGATACCGATAAAATCATCGGCTTGAATATGGGTGCGGATGATTACATCACAAAGCCTTATAATCCCTTGGAACTGCTTGCCAGGGTAAAATCTCAGCTGCGCCGCTATACCACGCTCGGGAATATGGATCAAAAAAGCGGAAATCAGCTTCGCGTGGGTACCCTCTGCCTGGATACCGATAAAAAGGAGCTGACCGTTGACGGAGAAGGGGTCAAGCTGACGCCGATTGAATATAAGATTGTGGAGCTTTTCATGAACAATTTGGGGCGTGTTTTTTCGATTGATGAAATCTATGAAAAGGTGTGGAATGAGCCGAGCTTTAATGCAGACAACGTTGTGGCGGTACACATCAGACGCATTCGGGAGAAAATCGAAATCAATCCGAAAGAGCCCAAATATTTAAAGGTGGTGTGGGGGATTGGATACAAAATCGACAAAGGTCAGTAGGTTTTACGCTGTTTTTTCATTGTTCATGATTCCTATTTTGCTGGTTGGTGCTTTCGGAATGCTGTATTTCGGCAAGCCGAGGACGGTATACGATTATTATGTGAACAACAAAAAAACAATCGTGCAGGACACCGTCTATTATGATCAATATGACTACAGCTGGGGAATAAAAAACTTTTACAGCCTGGAAAACGAGATACTGGGTCTGGAGGAGGATGAGTATACCGGCTATTATAAAACACACGGAAATAATCTGCTGTATTATGCCAAAAATAAGACAACCGGAAAAATTATCACCAATGCCGAGCCGTACAGCTACAGCGGAGAGATGACACTGGAGGAATTCAGCCGGATCTGTCATACCTATCGTTCCGATTTGGCTCATTACGGAGAGTACAGCAACGGTGTTTTTACGAATGACGATGATGAATATCGACGCTTTTTCTCCCAAAATGAGGAAAAGACCGAGGACGTACTGAAGCTGAACGGAAAATATAAGCCGGTTGACCCCAAACAGGCGAATCAATACGAGATTGCTTTCGCCTTTAAGGCTTCCTACACAAATCAGGAGGCGGAAACCTATTATACCTACACAACCGCGGAGCTACAGCGTTATTTGGCTATGGTGATAGGTGGCTTGGGAATGGCGGGAGCAGCTTGCCTGCTGTTTTTGCTGCGCTTGATTAACCGCAAAGGCAGAAAAGCGCTGGCGGTTTCGGTGGCAGGGGTGCTGAACAAAATTCCATTGGCGTTTAAGCTGGCTGTCAGCGTTTTGATTGT
>CAZFQM010000149.1:0-4632 GCA_964520995.1 uncultured Oscillospiraceae bacterium | reverse complement strand
TGATTTCCTTTTAAAATTATTTTTTTACCGTTGAGCCGATCGATAAAGCGAAAATCCTCCAGTGCTTCCTCCATGGTCATTCCCCATGAAATATCACCTGCAATTACCACCGTATCCTCCGGCTGTACTCTGCTCTGCCAGTTTTTCTCGAGGCGCTCGGTATAATTCGACCACCCCGAAAAAATATCCATCGGCTTGTCTGTACCAAATGACAAATGCAAATCGCCTATCACATAAAGACTCATAGGCAACACCTTTTTCTTTTTATTTTATGGCAAGGCTGTCAAGCACCGTTTGCGGCATCTTATCTGCCGAAACAGAGGCGGTAAAGCGAATTTCCTTGTTTTCCAGCTCCGCAAGCTGCTTCGGAATCTCCATACCCGAAATATCTCCCAGAATCTGAATCTGCTTAAATTCATCCTCATTCGATTTTTCGCCGGTAACCGCTTCCAGCACGCTACCCGCAAACTTAAAGGGGCTGGCAGTGGAGGCGATGATCGTTTTGGTCTGATCTCCCGTTTGCGCCTTGTAATCCTCATATACCTTAACCGCAACCGCCGTGTGGCTGTCACAGAGATAGGAATATTTGTCAAACACCTTTTTAATGGTCGCCTTGGTCTCCTCGTCATCACAGCAACCGCCGAAAAATTCCTCACTGAGCTTTGCCTTTACGCTGTCGCTTACTTCATATTTGCCTTCTTTTGCCAGCTGTGCAAACCAGCCGCGGATGGTTTCGGTATCGCCGTCCACCATGTCATACAACAACCGCTCCAGGTTGCTGGAAATCAAGATATCCATGGAGGGAGAAATGGTGGTTTTGAATTCACGGTTTTTATCGTATACACCGGTTTTGATGAAATCGGTCAAAACATTGTTGGCATTCGAAGCGCAAATCAGCTTTCCGAGCGGAAGCCCCATCTTCTTTGCATAATACGCCGCCAGAATATTTCCGAAATTACCGGTCGGAACAACAACATTGACAACATCGCCGTTGTTGATTTCTTCATTTTTTACCAGCTCACAGTAGGTCGAGATGTAGTAAACAATCTGCGGCACCAACCGTCCCCAGTTAATGGAGTTTGCAGAGGAGAACATCATGTTATGTGCAGACAGAGCCTCTGCAATTTCCGCATTTCCGAAAATCTGCTTTACGCCGGTCTGTGCATCGTCGAAATTACCTTTGATTGCCGCAACGCAGACGTTTTTGCCCTCTTGGGTGGTCATCTGCTTTTTCTGCACCTTGCTGACTCCGTCTTCGGGATAAAAGACGATAATTCTGGTTTGGTCAACATCCTTGAAGCCCTCCAGCGCTGCTTTTCCGGTGTCACCCGAGGTGGCAACCAAAATCACAATTTCCTTGTCGGAGGCTACCTTTTTCGCCGAGGTGGTCAGCAAATAGGGCAACAGCTGTAACGCCATATCCTTAAAAGCACAGGTCGGTCCGTGCCACAGCTCCAGCATATAAGTACCGTCATACAAATGAGAAATCTCGGCAATGTTATCACTGCTGAACTTAGTTGCATTGTATGCGTTTTCGACGCAATGTGCTAATTCCGCTTCCGTGAAATCGGTCAGGAAGTGTGACAAAACGAATTTTGCCCGCTCCACATAGGATTTTCCCGCAAGTGATGCCAAATCAGCCGTACTCAGCTTCGGAAAGCTCTCCGGTACATACAGACCCCCCTCTTTTGAAATGCCGTTTGTGATAACATCGGCGGAGTTCAGCCGCATATCACTTCTTGTGCTTGTATAATACATTTATTTCATTCCTTTCACGCCGACAACTGCGGCGGAATATATTTTATTATATTGCAGATGCCTTTCCCGGAACGTCCTCCTATTCGGCAAGCTGAGCGGAGAAAAAACGAGCCGCATTTCCGAAAAAGATTTGCTCGGCAATCTGCTTTCCAAAATATTTTACCACATTTTGAAACAGTATTTCAAGACTTTCGATTCCATTTATCCAAATTGGCATCGTTGCACCATCAAAATCAGTACCTATAGACAAGCAATCGGCAGCGCCGCAGGATAAAAAATGTTCAATATGCCGAACGAAATCTTCTATTTTGCACTCATTTTCCGAAGAAAGAAACTCACAAAACAGATTTAATCCAATCAAACCGCCGCGTGACACCAGCTCTTTAATCTGATCATCCGCCAAATTGCGGGGATGCGCACATACCTGAAAGGCGTTGGAATGGGTTGCGATAAACGGCTTTTCGGCAACCTCGCAAAGTCCGAAAAAGGTTTTTCGATTCAAGTGTGACGCATCCACGATAATCCGCTGCGTCTCCAGCTCCCGAATGACCTCCTTGCCGAACGAAGTCAATCCCGAATCGCTTTTCACCCCTCCGCCAAGACGGTTTGCACCGTTCCAGGTCAAGGTAAAAATCCGAATGCCGTCCTCCCGAAAGGCTCGAATGCGCTCCAAATCCGCACCGATGGCACCGCCGCCCTCTACGGAAAGCAGGTAACGGCATTGAGAAGCTCCGACATTCCCGTCATAGGGTGCAAGCTCGGCATACTGCGCGGAAAAATCGCGAAATCGGCTCAACTGACGTTGATAAGATTCATACTGTTCCCCTTCGGTCAGGTCGTCGGCAATCCAAAAAGCAAAGGTCTGCACCCATTTATCCAGGGTAGCAAGCCCACGCCTCAAATCCAAATGAAGATCGTTTTCACGGAGAAGCTTCCCCTTGGAGGTGCACTCATAGATTGTATCGCAATGCAGGTCAAACAGCTCCATACAACATCATTTCCTTTCTCGGATTTTCTTTGATTCCATATAATATATCCCGACAAAACGCTTTTTTATGAATTCGTTTCATTCGGCATAAATGCATCGGCAATATACCGAATGTCGGAAATCTGCGTACCGGATGCCGAGGCAAAATAGACCTCTGCCACATCGAAGCGCGGTTGAAGCGGGGATTCCGTTTCCTGCAAATACAGCATTGCGGTCTGAATCAGCTTTTTCTGCTTAGAGACCGTGACCGCTTCGGCAGGAGCGCCCTTGGATTTCGGACTACGAGCCTTTACCTCAACAAAGGCAATTGTGCCGTCCTGCTCGGCAATAATGTCCACCTCTCCGTAACGGCTGTGGTAGTTTTGCGCCACGATGTCATATCCGCTTTTCTCCAGATATGAGGCAACTGCGTTCTCCCCGATTTCGCCCCGCGTCGGCATTCCCTTTCGCGCCAGTATTTTATTCATAAAGGACTTGCGGTGAATCTCCGAAACACCGTACTCATAAATCAAATCGCAATGCAGCTTGGTACCGTATCCCTTGTGCTTTTCCAGCTGATACTGCGGATACTGCTTTGAAAGCTCCAGCATGTATCGGTCTCGGGATACCTTTGCCAAAATCGATGCTGCGGCAATACAAGCCGAGGTTGCATCTCCTTTTATCACCAAGCGGCTGTGAATCCCAACCTGCGGATTTTGATTTCCGTCAACCAAGCAAATATCCGGCTTCACGGAAAGCCCCTCAACCGCACGCCGCATGGCAAGAAAGGTTGCCTGCAAAATATTCAGCTCGTCGATTTCCTCCACCGATGCGGAAGCAACACAGTAAGAAACCGCATGAGCGGTGATCTCCTCAAAAAGCTGTTCCCTCTTTTTTTCGGACAGCTTTTTGCTGTCATTCAAGCCGTCAAGCTGCAAGCCCTTCGGCAAAATAACCGCCGCCGCAAACACCGGTCCTGCCAGCGGGCCGCGCCCCGCCTCATCAATTCCGCAGAGCTTATCAATATGCAGGCTTTCATCATATTCAAACAGGTTCACCCAACATTCCTCCCGTCATCCGAAAGCTCTTATTCGGCTTTCGGCGGCTTTTCCAGGGAAATCCGCCCCAATTTGCCGCTGCGATATTCATCCAACACCGTAATTGCCGCACGTTCGGTATTAACCTCACCGCCCGATATCAGCATTCCGCGCTTTCTACCCACCATAGTGAGCAGCTCATAGGCCTTGGTATCCTCTGCCGCCGTCACCTTGTATCTGTCCTGAAGCAGCTGTGGATAATCCGAGTGCAAAAGCTGCAACAAGCGCATGGCAAGCAGCTCAATGTCAACAACGTCATCCTTTACGGCACCGGTGAAAGCCAGATGCTCACCGACGGTCTGATCCTCAAACTTCGGCCATAGTACGCCCGGCATGTCCAGCAGCTCCAACTCGTTGCTGATTTTCACCCATTGCCGTCCGCGGGTCACACCGGGACGATCCTCCACCTTGGCACGTTTCGAGCCGGCAAGCCGATTGATCAGCGAAGATTTTCCCACGTTCGGGATGCCGACCACCATCACTCGAATCGGCTTTCCCGCGATTCCTTTGGTCGCTCTTCGCTCCAACAGCTCGGCAAGCTCCGCCTTAACAGCGGGAATAATGCCCGAAACGCCTTTCCCGCTTTTGCAATCCGCCACCACGGCACGGATGCATTTCTTTTCATAGTAAGCAACCCACTGCTTGGTAATATTTTCATCGGCGCAATCGCTTTTATTTAAAATAATAATGCGCGGCTTGTCCGACAGCCATTTGTCCAGCTCGGGATTACGACTGCTTTGGGGAATTCTGGCATCGGTCAGTTCTATCACCAAATCAACCAGAGAAAGGCTTTCTCCGATCAATCTCCTT
>CAZFQM010000148.1:0-4655 GCA_964520995.1 uncultured Oscillospiraceae bacterium | reverse complement strand
AACGTTATTTTAAGCTTAGCTGTTTATGCGTGTAGGTTGTCTTTTCGGACAGCAAATGCGCATAGATAAGTTATCTTGTGTCCGACGGGAGCTTTGAGGAGAATTTGGCTTATCATGAGCTGTATCCGTATGAACAGGAGCAATGGAAGGACCCGATTCCCGAACACCGCTATTGCAAATTGACCGACGATTTTCAAAGCGCCTCTTATTATGCGAAACTGGAGGAATTTGAGGGCGGCAAAAAGGATATTGCGGTGGAATATTCGGTTGTGAATCAGAATGAGCTTATCGGCAGTATTGCGGCAGTGCGGGAAAGCAGTCGTGCCTTTTGGAATCAAACCGAAATTATGGCATTGCAAAGGACAGCGGAGCTTCTTTCGCCCTATCTTCGGAAGAAGCAAAGCGCCGCTAAATCAATGCGCAAATATGAAGAAATTGACAGTGAAATCAGCGGCGTTTGTTCATTGTCGGTGTTTTTAGAACGGGTGTCGCGCCTTTTACAGGCGAATCCGGAAAGCGAATTCGCGATTATCTGCTCTAATTTGGGCGGATATTATGAGCTTGTGGAGCGGCATGGCTTTTTGGCGGGAAAGGAAGCTTTGCAAACCTTTGCCGACCTGCTCAGAAGCGGAGCAATCAATCGAAAGCTTTGTATTGCGCATATCTCGGATGATCGATTTGTTTCGGTTTTATCGGCCACCGATTTGGAAACGCTCAAGGATTATATCTCACGGAACAACCACAAAATCGTTAAGGTCTTTCTGGAAAAATACAGCGACCTTAATCTCTATGTCAATACGGGGATTTGTGAGCTGCAAAGGACGGAAAACGGTATTCTGAAAGCAATTCAAAATGCCGATATTGCCCGAAAAAGCGCAAAGGGTCAAATGCAAAACAGTTGTCGTATCTTTGATGACCGATTAAGGCTGCGGTTGAGTCTTGAAAAGGATTTGGTTGATTCCTTGGAAAGCGCTTTACGCTTAGGAGAGTTTGAGATACAGCTACAACCGATTTTCCATATTGCGGACGGGGAAGCAGTAGCTGCCGAGGCGGTGGTACAATGGAAACACGGCACATATCTGCTGTCACGGGAGGAATATGCTCCGATATTGGAGCGGCACGGCTTGATGACCAAGGTGGAGCTTTTTGTCATCAAATATGCCTTAACGGTATTGCGACATTGGATGAAAGAGCATAAACGAATGATTCCGATTTCGATAAGACTTTCTCGGGAGCACGCCCTGGATCCCAATCGTGCGGCTTATATTTCCGATTTATGCAAGCAGCATGGCGTGGCGTTTTCTTACCTGGAATTCAGCTTTTTTGAGAACGATTTCGGAAGCAATCCCGTTCCGCTCAGACAGCTGATGAGCAAGCTGATGAAGCGCGGCTTCCGTGTCACAGTGGATCAATTCGGCTTCGGAGAATCGCCCTTAAAGCATATCATTTCTTTCTCGGCAAACAGCATTAAGTTGTCGGATGAGTTTTTGCGCTATAACAGCCGTGTGCTTTACACCAACGAAATTATTCGGCATTTTGTTTCGATGATAAAGGAGATGGGCTTCGGAGTGATCTGTGGCGGAGTAAAGACACAGGAACAGTTGGAGCTGCTTCAGAATATCGGATGTGAGCAGGCGCAGGGAAGCTATTATGCGGACGCTATGACGGCAGAGCAGTTTGAGGAAAGATATCTGAAAGACATTTAACCGTTCTTTCGGGAAGCGCAGTGGCTTTGCGACGATAAAAGGCAAGTGCTGCGCTTCGGTTTTGTCCCTACGTTCTGATTTTGCTTTGTTGATTGTTGTATATTACCAAAAAAACAATTTGCTTTTTTGCATTATTCCACTTGTAATATAGGGGAAAGTATGTTATACTAAAAAATGTAATCCGTTACATCTTCTTGCAATAATCGCATTCCGAATGTAAAAGGTGGATTACATTTGTTTTAAGTATTGATGTAATCCGTTACATTTTCGGGAAAGGAGCAGCTATGGCAACCATTAAGGATGTGGCGAACAGAGCCGGTGTCTCGGTGGCGACAGTGTCCCGCGTACTGAATGACGAGAGTGTTGTTGCGGAAAAGACCCTGAAGCGGGTAAAGGATGCCATTTCGGAGCTGGATTATACGCCGAATATGCTCGGCAACCACCTTCGGAAATCGACCACAAACAATATCCTGGTCTTGATTCCTACCGCATCCAATCAGTTTTATAATCGGATTTTGCGGGGGATACAATCGGAGGCACATCGCTTTTCCTACAACACGATGGTTTGCATGACAAACGGCGACAAGGAGATTGAGGAAAAATATCTGACCTTGCTTAAAACCAAGCTGGCGGACGGTGTGATTTTCCTGTCCTCAACCTTATCGAAAACGGCGGTAAATCAGCTGAGTAAGCATTATCCGATTGTACAGTGCAGCGAAAAAATCGACGGTTCCATTACTTCCTACGTGGCAATCGATAATGAGCGGGCAGGATATGATGCAACCTGTGCGCTGATTCAAAGGGAACATCATAAAATCGCTTTTTTAGGCTCGGCGCAGGGTGTTGTTTCTTCAAGAGAACGACATCGCGGCTATTGCAGAGCTTTGGAGCAGTATCAAATCCCATATCGGGAGGAGTTTGTCTTTTTAGACACTTTCAGCTACAGCAGCGGCATACGCTCGGCAGAGGCGATTTTACAATTGCATGATCGTCCGACGGCGATTTTTGCGGTTTCGGATACGATCGCAATCGGTGCAATGCGCTCCTTGCTTTCTCATTCCGTCAAAATTCCGGAGGAGATGGCTTTAATCGGCTTTGACAACATTTCCGTTTCCTCTGTTTACACGCCCTCTCTTTCGACTATCGCGCAGCCACAGCTGGAATTGGGTCGAAGAGCGGTAGGCTTATTGCTGGACAAAATGAAAAATATTAATTGTGCGAATTGCAGTATTTTGCTGCCGCACGATTTATTATTGCGGGAAACCGTATAATCAATATGATAGGAGAATGAATCATGGAAAAAATTAAAATCGGAATTATCGGTTGCGGCGGAATTGCCAACGGAAAGCATTTGCCGGCTATTCGTTCGTTGCAGGATGTGGAAATCGTCGGCTTTTGCGATATCATCAAGGAAAAAGCGGAAAAAGCAAAAGCGGAATATGGCACAGAAGAATCTAAGGTATATACCGATTATAAGGAAATGCTCAAGGATGATTCCATTGTTGCGATTCACGTTTGCACCCCGAACCGTTCTCACAGCTTTATTACGGTAGATGCTCTGCACGCCGGCAAGCACGTTATCTGCGAAAAGCCGATGGCAATCAACTCGGCTGAAGCTAAGAAAATGTTAGATGCCGCAAAGGAAACCGGTAAAATTTTGACGATCGGCTATCAGAACAGATACAGAGCAGATTCCTCTTACTTAAAACGTGCTTGTGAAAATGATGATTTGGGTGACATCTATTATGCAAAGGCGCTGGCTCTCCGCAGAAGAGCGGTTCCGACCTGGGGCGTTTTCCTGAACGAGTATGAGCAGGGCGGCGGTCCGTTGATCGATATCGGTACCCATGCATTGGATTTGACCCTCTGGATGATGAATAACTATAAACCGAAAATGGTTGTCGGCTCGGTATTCAAAAAATTGGGCGACCAAAAAGAGTGCGGAAACGCTTGGGGCGATTGGGATCCGGAGCAGTATACGGTTGAGGATTCCGCGTTTGGCTATATCGTAATGGAAAACGGAGCTACCATTGTTTTGGAGTCCAGCTGGGCACTGAATATTTTGGACGTGCAGGAGGCTTCCACCGTTCTTTGCGGTACCAAAGCGGGAGCAGATATGAAGGATGGTCTGCGTATCAACAATATCAAGTACAATAAGCAGAATATCGAAAAGCCGGACCTCAGTGCCGGAGGTGTTGCTTTCTTTGACGGTGCAGGCGGCGGAAAGCCGGAGGAGATTGAGGCACAGGTGTTCTACAGTGCAATCAAAAACGGTACCGACGTTGTCGTAAAGCCGGAGCAGGCATTTGTTGTTACCCAGATTCTGGAAGCAATTTACGAGAGCGCGAAAACCGGAAAACCGGTATACTTAAACTAATTTCCCGATTGACGGAGGATAGGGACGTATCATGAAATTATCCATACAACTGTATTCCCTGCGTGAGGAAAGCGCAAAGGATTTTGTCGGAGTCTTGGAGTATGTTGCGCAATTGGGACTTCAAGGCGTGGAGTTTGCGGGGTATTACGGACTCAGCGCCGAGGAGCTTCGCTCACATTTAGACCGGCTGGGTCTGGTTTGCAGCAGTACTCATACATCGGCGCAGGATATTTTCGAAAAGACCGAAGAAACCATTGCGTTGCATAAGACTCTGGGATGCAAATATGTGATTGTGCCCGGCTATCCGATGCCGGATGCCGCAGCAGCTGCAGACTTAGCCAAAGAATTTTTAAAGGTGAAGGAGCAATTTGCGGAAAACGGCTTGACGTTGGGCTATCACAATCACGGTGCGGAATTCAAAAAGGAAAATGGGGTCTATTTAATGGATACCCTAATGACCGAAGCAGACCGTCAAATCGTCATGGAGCTTGATACCTACTGGTCAACGCAGGCGGGCGTGGATACCCCGCAATATATGTCCGACCATCGGGATATTTTACCGTTAATCCATT
>CAZFQM010000147.1:0-4697 GCA_964520995.1 uncultured Oscillospiraceae bacterium | reverse complement strand
CTGTTTGTATAATTACACCCGCCGGCGTATGGATAGCCAATGCCACCGCATCCGGGATAGAGTGATTGACACGGATAAACTCCACCGCCATACAGCCGAGCTTCACGGTCTGCCGCGGGGCTACCACGTTTAAGCTGACCTTGCCGAGCAGATTATGCTCTTTCAGCTTTCCCTCTACCAAGCCCAATGTCAGCTTGGTACCGTAGACCGGGCAGTTGATTTTCTTGAGCAGATAAGCCAAGCCGCCGATATGGTCCTCATGTCCGTGAGTGAGGAGTATGCCTCGAATTTTGTTGACATTTTGCTCCACAAAGGTAAAATCGGGAATCACCAAATCCACGCCCAGCATATCGGGGTCGGGGAAGCTGAGGCCGCAATCGACGATGAACATATCCTGACCGCATTCATAAAGGGTCATATTTTTTCCGATTTCATTCAAGCCGCCCAACGGGATAATGCGAATCGGCGTTTTCTTCACGGCACGCCGTGTCGGTGATTGCCGCAAGGTGCTGACGTTATCGGCGTTTTCGGTCATCGTGGTTTTCGCCGCTTTTGCGGTTGACCTTGTCGAAGTCTTCGGCGCTTTCGAAGCGGATTTTTTCGGCTTTTCCGCCGCCTTTTCTTTCTTCGGCGGTGCGCCCTTTGCTTTCTTTGCAACGCTCTCCTGCTTTGCGGGAGCGGCTTTACTCTGCTGTGTCTTGGCGCTCTTTCCCTGCGCCGATGTTCTTTTTTTATTTGTTGCCGCTTTTTTGGAAGCCGCGGCAGTCTTTTTTTCTTGTTGCTTTTCTTGCGTTTCTTTTTCGTTTGCCATGTAATAACCTCTCTTTTCTTTGTTTTGTGCTCAAAACGATACTCCGAAGAAACACCGACGCAGAGAGAAATCCCGATTTCCCGCCTGACTCGATGCTCTTATTGCTCAGCATGAAGCTACCTTCGTTTTGATATGTAATTTCCGTATTTGAATCATTTTTAAACCGTGTGCAAAAAGTTACACATCCAAAATAACAAGGAGGGTCCAGCCGCACAGACCTTCCTTTTCTCCGACCATAATCGAAAAAACTATCCTTTAAAAACACCGTCGCTCGGTAATATATGTCATTTCGCAAGTAATGTACATATCAACATGATTGAAACAGCCGCAACGCAACCGCTGTTATTTTTAAGCTCTTTACCGATTGACCATTCCTCCGCAGTAGTGCGGAAAATCCGAACAAATACTTAGTTTTATTGTACCTTTTATTTTCGGTAATGTCAAGAAAGGATTCTGTAATATTTGCGCAATAAAAAATGAATATTTTGTGAGCAATTTTTCAAGCCCACTCACTGACAGCATTTTTTTCATCCCGACGCCGCTTGCTCCACCTGATTTATTATAGACAATCCGCAATACAAAATATGCAGAAAAAGGAAGAAAATCATTCCCGATAGCAGTAGGAATGTTATCGCTTTCTCTATTGCTTCCGGCAGCAGTAATCTTGCTCCTGTTTCATTTACTTTCTAACCGAAAGCCATAACAAATCCGCCACAGGCAATGCCTGCGGCGGATTTCGTATCATTTATTCTTCAGCTGTTTCGGTCTACCGTTTTAAATTGCTTCAGATTGCCGATTTTTTGGCGGCGCTGTTCCAGAATCTCCAGCACCTCGTCAACCTCAATTTCTTTCTCTGCCAGCATGACCAAAAGGTGATACAGCAGGTCGCAAACCTCATTTTTCAAGTCCTCTCGGCTGGTATTCTTCGCCGCAATGATGGTCTCGGCGCATTCCTCTCCGCATTTTTTCAAGATCTTATCAATTCCCTGCTCAAATAAATAACAAGTATAGGAACCCTCCTGCGGATTCGCTTTGCGGTCCTTTACCACCTCATACAGACCTTTTATCACATCGTTTTCCATTATTTCTCATTCCTTTCGGGATAAATTACTCTATATTATCCGATTTGTATATTTCTTTAAAGAAGCAGCTGTACGCACCGGTATGGCAGGCAACTCCCGTCTGATTCACCACCACAAGCAATGTATCATCATCACAATCGGCGGTAATACTGACGACTCGCTGCAAATGTCCCGAGGTTGCCCCTTTGTTCCAAAGCTCCTGTCTGGAACGGCTGTAAAACCAGGTATATCCCGTTTCCAGCGTCTTTTGCAGGCTCTCTCGGTTCATGTAAGCGAGCATCAAAACCTCTTTGTTTTTTTCCTCCACCACAATAGCGGGAATCAATTCCCCTTTTTGAAAATATCGCTCCAAATCCATTATCCGTTCTCCTTTATCGAAAGGTCGCACTTTTTACGCACCGGAATCCCGCACTGTGCCAGGTGCTCCTTGACCTGCTCCACCGTCAGCTCCCGATAATGAAACAGGGATGCCGCCAACGCCGCATCGGCGCCGCTTTGCCGGAACACCTCCGAAAAATGCTCCAGCCTACCGCATCCACCCGAAGCGATAACCGGGATTCGTACCACCTCGGTCACTGCGTTTAACAGCTCGATATCGAAGCCCTGCTTGGTTCCGTCTGCATCCATGGAGGTCAGCAAAATCTCTCCCGCGCCCAGCTGTTCCGCTTTTTTCGCCCATTCGATTGCGTCCAGCCCCGTGTCAATCCGTCCGCCGTGCACCACCACATGGAAGCTTCCGTCGATTCGCTTGGCGTCGATGGCAACCACAACGCACTGGCTTCCGAATTTATCTGCAGCCTCCCGAATCAGCTCGGGATTTTTCACTGCCGAGGAATTCACCGAAACCTTATCGGCACCCGCACGCAGAATTTCCTTAAAATCCTCTATGGTTCGAATGCCGCCGCCGACCGTTAACGGCACGAACACCTTTTTCGCCGTCTTGCGCACGACATCGACGATGGTGCCGCGCCCCTCATGAGTTGCCGTAATATCCAAAAATACAATCTCGTCCGCACCCTGCGCATCATACATCGCGGCGCATTCCACCGGGTCCCCGACGTCCTTGATTCCGACAAAATTGATTCCCTTGACCACTCGTCCGTCCCGAACATCCAGGCAGGGAATAATACGTTTTGCAAGCATGATTTTCCGTTCCTTTCCCCACGCTTTGATTATTCGGCTCGCATACCGACTGCCAAGGCAGCCTCCAGCTCCAACGTGCCCTTATAAAGCGACTTGCCGCAAATCGCGCCGTAAACGCCCAGCTTTTTGAGAGCTTCAATATCCTCGATGTTACAAATGCCGCCGCTTGCGATAATGTTGCAGGACACCGCCTTATTGATGGCGTCGAGCTGCACAAGGTTCGGTCCCGCCAGTGTACCGTCCTTGGAAATATCGGTAAAGATGATGTAACGCACCCCGAGCTGCTCCATCTGCCGAGCAAGCTCCAGATAATCCACCTCGCTGTCATCCAGCCAGCCCTCTGCCGCAACCTTTCCGTTTTTGGCATCAATACCGACCGCAATCCGCTCCCCATATTTTTGCACCGCCTCTGCCACAAACTGCGGGTTTTTGATCGCCGCCGAGCCGAGTATCACCCGCTCAATGCCGTTTGACAGATAAAAATCCACCGTATCCATACTGCGGATGCCGCCGCCGACCTCGATTTTCAGAGAGGTATTCTGTGCTACCCGCAAAAACACCTCTCGATTACGGGGAACCGCATCCTTTGCGCCGTCCAAATCCACCATATGAAGCAGTGTCGCACCGCTTTTCTCAAACCGTTGCGCCGTCAAGAGCGGGTCCGCCGCAACCTTTTCCACCGTTGCAAAATCCCCCTTGAGCAATCTGACACAATTGCCGTCCTTGATATCAATCGCCGGTAATATCTCCAATTTCATCCGCTTGATTCCTTTCTCTTGCTGCCGCTATTTTGTCGCCTGCGCGATTTTCGCAAAGTTTTGAAGAATCCGCAAGCCGACCGCACCGCTTTTTTCGGGGTGGAACTGTGCACCGTAGATTCGATTTTTCCAAACCAATGCCGGCACCTTTACGCCGTAATCGCAATACGCACCGACATTCTTCGAGTCGGTCTGCGCCATATAGGAATGAACAAAATAAACGCTGTCCTGCTCCGCCACTCCGTCAAGCAAGGGACATTCTCGATTGAACTCCAATTGATTCCAGCCCATGTGCGGAATCTTTAAGCCGGTATCGGGTATCTTTACGATTTCCCCCGGTATTAAGCCCAAGCCCGCCGTTTTTTCAAATTCAAAGCTGACCTCAAACAGCATCTGCATTCCAAGGCAGATCCCCAAAAGCGGCTTTTTCTCCGCCTCCTCCCGCAAAAACGCGGTTAGTCCGGTGGCATTGAGCATCCGCATGGCATCGGGGAATGCTCCCACGCCCGGAAGGATCATGGCATCTGCCTGTTGCAGTTCCTCCCGGTCGGAAGTCAGCCTTGCCGGTATCTTTAAATATTCCAACGCATTCATGACGCTGAACAAATTTCCCGCTCCGTAATCTATCACGGCAATCATTTACAAAACCCCTTTGGTTGACAGCGGTATTTCGCTCTCGGTGCGCGCCACCGCTTGCTTTAAGCTATGTGCCAGCGCCTTGAACAGCGCCTCGATTTTGTGGTGATCGTTACTACCGCAAAGAAGCCTTGCGTGCAGTGTGATTCCCGCGTGAAAGGCAAACGCACGGAAGAATTCCTCCACCATCTGGGTATCCATCTCGCCTACCTTATCGGCTGTAAAATCACAATCAAACACCAAATAGGGTCTGCCGCTGATATCCAG
>CAZFQM010000146.1:0-4705 GCA_964520995.1 uncultured Oscillospiraceae bacterium | reverse complement strand
TTCATGAAGTTTTATCCCTTTCAGACCGTGTATCGGTACTCAGAAAGGGTGAATACATCGACACCGTCAAGACCTCCGAAACCAATGAAGCCGAGCTGACCGAAATGATGGTCGGCAAGAAAATCAGCTTGAATATTCAACGGAGTGAGCCTGTTGACCCGGTCGATCGATTGGTTGTCAAAAACATCAATTGTGTCAACTGGGAGGGTATCAAGCTACTGGATGACATCTCTTTCACTGCTCGTTCCGGTGAGATATTGGGCATCGCAGGCATTGCGGGCAGCGGACAGCGTGAGCTGCTCGAAGCCATTGCGGGCTTGCAACACCTCGATGAGGGCGAGATTCTCTATCACAACCCGAAAACCGGAAGCACCGACGATCTGCGGGACAAAACGCCGATGCAGATTCGTGAGCTTGGTGTCCGTCTCTCCTTTGTGCCGGAGGATCGCCTTGGCATGGGGCTGGTCGGAAATATGGACATTATCGACAACATGATGCTGCGCAGTTACCGAAAGGGAAAATCTGTTTTCCTGGAGCGAAAAGCGCCGAAATCGCTTGCCGAGCAGATCATCGACCAGCTTGAGGTCGTAACGCCCAGCGCGACAACGCCGGTTCGTCGTCTTTCCGGCGGTAACGTGCAAAAGGTTTTGGTCGGTCGTGAGATTGCCGCTTCCCCCACGGTTTTAATGGCGGCATACCCGGTGCGCGGCTTGGATATAAATTCCTACTACACCATTTACAATATGTTGAATCAACAGAAAGAACGAGGTGTTGCCGTTATTTTCGTAGGCGAGGACCTCGATGTATTGCTTGAGCTATGTGACCGCATTATGGTTATCGGCTCCGGCAAAATCAACGGAATCGTAGACGGCAGAACTGCTACCAAAGAACAAATCGGACTTTTGATGACCCAAAAGAACGGAGGTGCACAGCATGAATAACACGGAAAAAAAGGTTCGCGAGCCGTTGATACACATCACCAAGCGCGATTCCATGGTATGGTGGAAATCATGGCTGGTGCGGATTGCCGCAATCGTGGTAGCGCTGATTGTATGCGCAATCGTCATTATCCTCCTGACGGGATATAATCCCGCGCAGGTTTACGCCTCGATGATCAAGGGTACTTTCGGCACCGAACGTAAATTTTGGATTGCTCTCCAAAAAACGGCGATGCTATTGTGTATTTCCCTTGCGGTCACTCCCGCATTTAAAATGCGCTTTTGGAACATCGGTGCAGAGGGACAGGTGCTTATCGGCAGCTTGATCTCCGCCGGTTGCATGATCGGTCTCGGTGACCGACTTTCCACACCGATGCTATTGCTTGTTATGCTGGTTGCCTGCGTTGCCGGCGGAATGCTCTGGGCGGTTATCCCCGCATTCTTCAAGGCCTTTTGGGGTACCAATGAAACACTGTTCACCCTGATGATGAACTATGTCGCAATCCAGCTTGTTTCCTTTTGCATCACCTTTTGGGAAAATCCCAAGGGCTCCAACACCGTTGGCATCATCAATGCCGCAAGCAAAAGCGGTTGGTTTCCCTCTATTTTCGGACAAAAATATCTGCTGAATGTTTTGATTGTCACCGTTCTCACCGTCGCTGTGTTTATCTATCTGAAATACAGCAAGCAGGGATATGAAATCTCTGTAGTGGGCGAAAGTGAAAATACCGCACGCTATATCGGTATTAACGTAAAAAAAGTTATTATCCGCACCTTGCTGGTGTCGGGCGCTCTTTGCGGTATCGCCGGAATGATGCTGGTTGCCGGCACCGACCATACCATCTCAACCAATACCGCCGGCGGACAAGGCTTTACTGCCATCATGGTATCCTGGTTGGCAAAATTCAACCCCTATATCATGGCTCTGGTATCTTTCTTGATCGTCTTTCTGGAGCGCGGTGCAGGCGAAATCGCAACAACCTTCCGCTTGAACGAGAGTGTATCCGAAATCCTAACCGGCATCATTCTCTTCTTCATCATCGGATGCGAATTTTTTGTCAACTACAAAATCAATTTCCGCAGCACTAAAAAGGAGGGTTAACATTGATCAGCACTATCGCATTGTTTATCAAACAGGCTATTATCCAGGGTATTCCGCTGCTTTACGGCTCTACCGGTGAGATGATCACCGAAAAATCCGGAAACCTCAACCTCGGTATCCCCGGTATCATGTACATCGGCGGTATATCCGGTGTCATCGGCGCTTATTTTTACGAAAAGTCGGCTGAGGTACTCAATCCCTTTTTATGCGTCTTAATTCCGCTTTTGACCTCCCTGCTCGGCTCGCTTCTCCTGTCGCTGATTTACAGCTTTTTAACGATTACCCTCCGCGCCAATCAAAATGTAACCGGTCTGGCACTCACCACCTTCGGTATCGGTGTCGGCAACTTCTTCGGCGGCTCTCTTTCCAGCCTGTTCGGTGAGGGTGGTTCTATCTCCTTGCTGAAAACCGGTACCTGCTTCAAGGCAACTTTGCCGTTTGCAAGCAAGCTCGGTCTGTTCGGAGATACCTTTCTCTCCTTTGGATTTTTGGCATATCTTGCCATTGTTGTGGCATTGATTGCCTCCTGGATTTTAGGGCACACCCGCATCGGATTGAATCTGCGCGCAGTTGGAGAAAGTCCTGCCACAGCAGATGCCGCCGGCATCAATGTAACTCTGTACAAATATCTCGCCACCTGCATCGGCGGTGCAATTGCCGGTCTCGGCGGTCTCTATTTCGTAATGGACTATATCGGCGGTGCATGGACAAACGGCGGCTTCGGAGACCGCGGCTGGCTTGCCATCGCTTTGGTTATCTTCGCGCTTTGGAAGCCTAATGTCGGCATTCTCGGCTCTGTTTTGTTCGGCGGACTTTACATCGTCTACCTCTATATTCCGGGACTCGGTCGCAGCTCGCAAGAGATTTTCAAAATGCTGCCCTACGTGGTAACCATTCTGGTATTGGTCTTAATCAGTATGCGCAAGCGCCGTGAAAACCAGCCACCTGCTCATCTCGGACTTTCCTATTTCCGTGAAGAACGGTAAAAAATTCTGCTAAAAGAACAGCCTCCGCTTCCCTCTTTCGGTAAGCTGCGGAGGCTGTTTGTCATTTGTAAAGCTGCCTTTATGGAATGAAAAAAGCTTGTATCTTCCCCCACACGGAGAAGATACAAGCTTTTTGATTATTCTTTTGCAAAGACACACCGTCATCAGTTTTTCGGAACCGTTTCCCAATCCTTCAAAAACTTCTCAATGCCGGCAGTGGTAAGCGGATGATTGATCATCTGCATAATGACATTATAAGGAACGGTGGCAATATCACAGCCTGCCTTTGCCGCCTCGATAACATGAATCGGATTGCGAATGCTTGCCGCAATAATCTCGGTCTCAATTCCGTGTACCGCAAAAATATCTGCGATATCGCGAATCAAGGTCATGCCCTCCGAACCGATGTCATCCAATCTGCCCAAGAACGGGCTGACAAAGCTTGCGCCCGCACGAGCTGCCAGCAAAGCCTGCGCTGCCGAGAAAATCAAGGTCACATTGGTCTTGATTCCCTTTGCGGCAAGAATTTTAACTGCCTTTAAGCCCTCTGCACACATCGGAATTTTTATAACAATATTTTTATGAATCTTAGCCAGCTCCAGCGCTTCCGCAACCATGCCGTCATGCTCTAAGGATATTACCTCTGCGGAAATCGGACCGTCTACAATCGAGGTGATCTCTTTAACAACCTCTTTAAAATCACGCCCCTCCTTGGCAATCAAGCTGGGATTCGTGGTTACGCCACAAATGACACCTAAATCATTTGCTTCTTTAATGTAATCTACATTTGCGGTATCGATAAATAATTTCATTTTTTTACGGAAAGTATCGTTTCGCACAATCGGAAAACGATGCTTTCTTCACCAACCTTTCCGTTTTTCAAAAGTGTTACCTTTTGTCTGCTTCGATATTGATACTTCTTTTTCTGTCGCGAAATCAGTGCTTGCATCTCATCGCTCTGTGGGGAAAGCAGTAAAAGCAATTCTGCTTCGCATCAGCTGCTTTTCGTTACAACGAAAAGCGATGACATTTCCTGTCATCCGTTTTTCAGTATAGCATATCAACATAAAAAATACAAGAATTTTTTCTCGATAAATCAATAATTGTGAGTGACGAGCTGAAAAATGTATAACCGAAATCACATCACATATACTAATGACAACAAGCCGAACGGAAAGGATTTGCAACACCATGAAAAACAAGATGCTTTCGCTATTGAAAATATCGGTCATTATTTTACTGAATCTATTCGCCGTTACCCTCTTTTGGGGAAGCGCCGATTCTGATAAAGCCGCTTCCGCCCTCTCAAAGGTCGGCTCCCGCGGCACCGAGGTTCGTGCCATTCAAGAGAAATTGAAGGAACGCGGGCTCTACAAAATATCGGTAGACGGCATTTACGGAACCAAAACCAAGGAAGCGGTAATCAAATTTCAAAAACAGCAGGGTCTCACAGCGGACGGAATCGCCGGTCCCGCAACCTTAAAACGATTGGGAATCAGCATCGGCTCCACTCCCGCTGCGACCAATGCCAATGTCAACCTGCTGGCGCGTATCATCTCCGCGGAAGCGCGCGGAGAGAGCTACACGGGTCAGGTTGCAGTCGGCGCAGTTATCCTCAATCGCAGTGAGCACCCCTCCTTCCCGGATTCTCTGTCGGGGGTCATCTATCAGCCCGGTGC
>CAZFQM010000145.1:0-4707 GCA_964520995.1 uncultured Oscillospiraceae bacterium | reverse complement strand
GTTACTTTGGAAAACTTCGAACAATTTTTCGAAAGCAGTATTTTATATGCAATAAAATAAACCGCTATCACAAGAGGCAAAATTTGTCTCAATGCGAAAATTACCCTCCTCGGAAAGGAACATTATAAGAATGAGATTATTTGATACCAAGGTTCAGCTTTTAAAATACAAGGTTTTGCGTGGTGTTGCAAAGCGTGCCTGGGAAGACAATTTGGACAGCAGCTATTACGAAATCCCGCTTGAAATCGTTCCCGGCAAGGAAGCTACCATGCGGTGCTGTATTTACAAGGAGCGCGCAATCGTCCTGGAACGAATCAAGCTGGCAATGGGCGGCGACAAAAACAACCCCAACGTCATCGAGGTACTGGATATTGCCTGCGACGAATGTCCTGCCAGTAGCTACACCGTAACCGACTCCTGCCGCGGCTGTATTGCTCACCGCTGTGAGGAAGCCTGCCGCTTCGGTGCAATTTCTTTTGATGCCAACCAAAAAGCACATATCGATTCGGACAAGTGCAAAAAATGCGGAAAATGCTCGGCGGTATGTCCCTACAGTGCCATTACCACTCGTGACCGTCCCTGCGAGGTTGCCTGCAAGGTAAACGCAATCCACATGGGGGAGGACAAACGAGCGGAAATTGATAACGACAAATGCATTTCATGCGGTGCCTGCGTTTATCAATGTCCTTTCGGCGCCATCACCGACAAGTCCTTTATCCTCAACGCAATCGACATCATCAAAAAAAGCAACCAAAATCAAAATTACAACGTATATGCGGTGGTTGCCCCCTCGATATCCAGCCAATTTACCTATGTCAAGCTGGGACAGGTGGTCTCCGCAATCAAGCAGCTCGGGTTTCATCATGTGATTGAAGCGGCGCTGGGTGCCGATATGGTTGCCTACAAGGAAGCCGCCGAATTAACCGAAAAGGGCTTTTTAACCAGCTCCTGCTGTCCTGCTTTTGTCAGCTATATCGAAAAATCCTTTCCCCGGCTGAAGGAGCATATTTCACACAATCTTTCTCCGATGGCGGAGATTGCCCGCTTTATCAAGGAGACCGACCCTACCTCCAAGATTATCTTTATCGGCCCCTGTACCGCTAAAAAAATGGAGTTCCAAAAGGAATCCGTAAAGCCTTATATTGATTGTGTCATCACCTTTGAGGAGCTGCAAGCATTGTTTGACAGCAAGGAAATCGACCTCGCACTCCTCCCTGAAACCACCTTGGACAATGCCTCCTATTTCGGGCGCATTTTTGCCCGCAGCGGCGGATTATCGGACGCAGTTGCCGAAGCTTTAAAAGAGCAAAATATTTCGGAGGAGCAATTTAAACTCAACGCGGTCGCTTGCGACGGCATTGAAGCCTGTCGTGTTGCTTTACTCAAGGCCTCTAAAAACGTATTACCCGAAAATTTCATCGAGGGTATGGCTTGTGTAGGCGGCTGTATCGGCGGCGCGGGATGCTTGACACACGGTCCGAAGGACAAGAGTGAGATCGACAAATACGGCAATCTCGCATTGGAAAAGAGCATCCGCGATGCTATTTCGGTATACGATCTGAAAAATTAGCATAGTCATATTGCAGACGCTTTTCAAATGTGCTATGCTGATATAAATCCGTGTAAACGGAATAAAAAAAGAAAGGATTGATATTTTATGTCAAAAGGTAAGTACGGTATCTATTTATGGTTTTATGCCGCAGTTGCATTTATCCTGGCTTTTCTGGGACAAACACTGCTTTGCGGTATTCTGCTCGGATTTGTAATCGTAGCGGAAAAGGATGAATGGCTCAGCAAGCAGGTAATGCAGGCATTCTTCCTCTCGATTTTTGAGGCAGCGGTAAGCGGCATTTTGGGATTGCTTCATTTTTCCACTCCCTCCATCACCTCGGAAATTCTGTATACCATCTATCGTGTTTTCTATGTCGGAATCAATGTAATCGAGTCTCTGGTTTCTATTTTGGTTCTGGTTTTATTAATTCTTGCGCTGGTCAAGGTTACCAAGGTAAAAGATGCGGGAATTCCGTTGTTCGGCAAGCTGGCAGAGAGAGCGTTCCATGCGGTAGAAAAGCAGGTTTATCAACAACCGCAGCAACCGCAATATCAACAAGCTCCCTATCAGCAACCGCAGCAGCCGCAGTACCAGCAGGCTCCTTATCAGCAGCCGCAACAGCCGCAATATCAGCAAAATATTCCTCCGCAGCAACCCCCGCGGCAATAATTTCCTTATTTCACGGTAGAACAACGGCAGATACACAAAATGTGTATCTGCCGTTTGAATTTAAAAGCAATCAATCCTGCTTTTCGGGTTGCTCCGACCTGCGGGCAATCAAAAATTTAGTTGTTATTCCCGCATCGGTGAACATTTTTTCATGCTCGGTCATCGGGCTGTAGCCCTCAAAATCGGCATGATGCAAATCATCGGTGGCATAAACAATTTGAAAGCCGGACTCTGCGAAATACTGCTTGCTGTCCGCAAAGAGCAGATCACTGTCGGTTTTAAACCAGATTTCTCCCGACGGCTTCAGATGTTTCCGATATACCGCAAGCTGCTTTGGGTGGGTCAGGCGCCTTTTTCGATGCTTCGCTTTAGGCCAAGGATTGCAAAAATTGATATACATACGTTCAAAGCAATCTGCCTCCGAAAAAATCAGCGGCAAGCGTTCAATATCATGCGCGGTCAGACGGACATTATCAATCGGTCGTTGATACTCGGCATACAGCTTCTTAATATTACGTTGTCCGACTCCCAGCATATCGCTGATCAAATCAATTGCCAGGAAATTGGTTTCGGGATATTCAATTCCCATCTGTGCCGCAAAGGAACCTTTTCCGCAACCCAGCTCCAAGCAAATCGGAGCATCCGGATGGGGGAAGGCCTCTCTCCAGCGTCCCTTATACTGCTCCGGCTGTTCTACAAAAAAGCCGCAGCTCTGCAGCTCCGGAACTGCCCATTTTTTCTTTCTCATTCGCATAAAAGCTTCTCCTTTTATCAAACAAAGTCGGCGGAAAGCTTCCGCCGACTTTCGTTCGATTTCTCTTACCGTTCCAGATTTTGGCTTCTTGCCGGGCCGACTCCGACCATGATAACCGGACAACCGCAAACCTCTTCCAAACGTTTAATATAATCCTTGCAGACCTGCGGCAGCTCATCATAGGTTTTACACTGCGACAAGTCACCGGTAAAGCCCTCCAGCTCTTCGTAAACCGGCTCACACAGTGCCAGCTCCTCTAAGGAAGCCGGATAATCATTCAAAATCGTACCGTCGTTTTTCTTATATGCCACACAAATTTTCAACGTGCCGATATCACTCAAGGTGTCCAATTTATTGATTGCAAGTCCGGTCAAGCCGTTTACTCGAACCGCATGGCGCAAAATAACGGCATCAAACCAACCGGTACGACGCGGTCTGCCGGTGGTGGTTCCGAACTCATGGCCGCGCTGACGAATCAGCTCGCCCATATCGTCGTTCAATTCGGTGGGGAAGGGCCCTTTTCCCACGCGAGTGGTATACGCCTTCGCAACGCCGATTACCTCGCCGATCATGGTCGGACCGACACCGGTTCCGACACAAACACCGCCGGAAATCGGATGAGAAGAGGTAACAAAAGGATAGGTTCCCATATCCAAATCCAGCAAGGTTCCCTGCGCACCCTCAAACAGGACATTTTTTCCCGCCTTGCAGGCTTCAAACGCAAGTACCGATACATCGTCGATATATTGTTTTAAACGCTGTCCGTACGCAACGTATTCCTCGATTACCGCTTCCAAATCAATCGGAGCTTCCTCATATACCTTGGTAATCAAATCGTTCTTCAAGCTACCGACCGACATCGCTTTTTCACGGAACAGCTCGGGATGAACCAGGTCATACATCCGAATACCGCAACGCTCCGCCTTATCCATGTAGCAGGGGCCGATTCCGCGACGGGTGGTACCGATTTCCGAATTGCCGCGCTTCTTCTCGGACAAGCCATCCAAGGTGATGTGCCAGGGCATAATAACATGGGCTCTGGGATCGATCCGCAGGTTTTTGCAATCAATTCCGCGTGCAATCAAGCCGTCGATCTCCTGCAATATTACTTTGGGGTCAATTACAACGCCGCAACCGATCAGACACAAGGTATCCTTATAAAGAATTCCGGACGGAATCAGATGAAGCTTGTAAACCTCGCCGTTATTTTCCACCGTATGTCCTGCATTGTTTCCGCCCTGCGAACGAATAACAACATCTGCACGAGAAGCAAGGATATCGATAATTTTACCCTTTCCCTCATCGCCCCATTGGACTCCGACAACTACTTTTGCTGACATGCAATTACCCCTTTACTTTTATTTTTACATAACAATGGATATTCCCGCAAAAGAATACCCTAAAACATTATAGTCTGTAAACGACAAAAAATCAAGGATATCCGAGAAAAAAAGCAAGTTTCTTTCGATGTTCATGATTTTTACCTATACAAAGAAGTCGGTTTTATGATATAATGGTAACAGTGCAGTATCAGATGTGGAGCGCATTTCATCCGCTCTTTACGGGAGATTGCAAAAGCGAAAGGATGATTCCGGATGAAAAAGAAACAGATAACAAGCCCGAAAGCGGTCGCTGTTTATCTCATCACAATTTTACTTTCCCTTGTTTATATCATTGTCGGTCATAAAATGGCTATCGTGGGATTGACCGCCTTTGATGGGGTACAGGACAC
>CAZFQM010000144.1:2962-4748 GCA_964520995.1 uncultured Oscillospiraceae bacterium | reverse complement strand
GCGGCAAGATAGAGGTCCAGCTCTTCTCCCAAAACGGCTTCGTTCTGGTAATTGATGCGAAACTCGGCAATTTGATGTCGCATAAGCTCGGTCGGCAGAAAATCCGAAACAATGTCGCCGTATACTCCGTTGTAGACATGACCGTTTCCGTCTAAATCCGAATATCTGATTTTCCGCTTGCCGAGTAGCTCCCGCTCCTCCGGCATCCGCAGCTTTCCCGCAGGTTCACAATCGACCAGCTTTTCGGGGGGCTGCGGCATTTCCCCGATAAAGGCGCTCGGACGTAAAATTTTTCGGCTGACGGGATCTACCAATAGCCAGGTTGTCGAGGCGGAAACCAGCAGCGCACCGTCCTTGTCGAAAAATTCAGAACCCCTCAAAAATTGAGACCCCTTGATTCCCTGCTCCCAGGTAGAAGCAAGGAGCTCTTCATCGGCGTGCGGCATACGATGAATGCGGAAGCTGGAGCGTGACAACAAAAATGCCATTCCCTTTTCCCATAAATATTGATGACCGTAGCCCCTTGAGGTATAATCGATCCCGGCAATTTCGGCAGCATATTTCAATATGGTCGATAGCTTTGCCTGCTCCTTAGGATCACAATCATAAAAATGCAGATAAAAATTGCGATAAAAAACGCCGTCTTTTCGTTCCGTCATGGAAGTTCCCCCGAATCTCAAATAAAATCAGAGGCTGACAATCGCAGTTAGACTGTCAACCTCCTAATGTCGCTTATTTCAAAATTTCTTTTCCGCCCATATACATCCGAAGTGCCTCGGGGATGTTAATTGAGCCGTCCTCGTTGTAATTGTTTTCCAGGAAAGCAATCAGCATCCGCGGCGGTGCCACCACGGTGTTGTTGAGGGTGTGCGGGAAATAATTTCCGGTCTCCTTGTTTTTCACGCGGATTCCCAATCTGCGTGCCTGCGCATCGCCCAGATTGGAGCAGCTTCCGACTTCAAAATATTTCTGCTGACGGGGGGACCAAGCCTCCACGTCGATGCTCTTTACCTTCAGATCTGCCAGGTCACCCGAGCAGCATTCCAGGGTGCGCACCGGAATATCCAGTGTGCGGAAGAAATCAACGGTGTTGTGATACAGCTTTTCAAACCACATCGGGCTGTCCTCCGGCTTGCAGACAACGATCATTTCCTGCTTTTCAAATTGATGAATCCGGTAAACACCGCGCTCCTCAATGCCGTGCGCACCGACCTCCTTGCGGAAGCAGGGAGAATAGCTGGTCAAGGTTTGCGGAAGCTTGTCCTCTTCCAAAATGGTGTCGATAAACTTGCCGATCATCGAGTGCTCACTGGTACCGATCAGATACAGATCCTCTCCCTCGATTTTGTACATCATGTTTTCCATCTCGGCAAAGCTCATTACGCCGGTCACTACGTTGCTGCGAATCATAAAGGGCGGAACATAGTAGGTAAAGCCGCGGTCGATCATAAAATCTCTTGCATAGGATAAGATTGCGGAATGTAACCGAGCGATATCGCCGCAGAGGTAGTAAAAGCCGTTTCCGCTGGTTCTTCTGGCGCTGTCCAGATCAATACCGTTGAGCTTTTCCATGATATCAACATGATAAGGCACCTCATAATCGGGAACCAGCGGCTCTCCGAACCGCTCCACCTCAACGTTTTCGCTGTCATCCTTGCCAATCGGCACCGACTCATCGATAATGTTCGGGATAACCAGCATCCGCTCTCTGATTTCGCCCGAAAGGGTTTCTTCCTTCTGTTCCAGCTCGGCAAGCTCCTTGGCGATAGCGGCAACCTGTTGTTTG
>CAZFQM010000144.1:0-2952 GCA_964520995.1 uncultured Oscillospiraceae bacterium | reverse complement strand
CGCCTCTGCCTCTTCTTTTTGTCCCTTAGCCATTAAGCCGCCGATCTGCTTGCTGAGGGTGTTGCGCTGTCCACGAAGCTCATCACAACGCATTTTTGCATCGCGATATTCCTGGTCCATCGCTATGACCTCATCCACCAGAACCAGCTTTTGATCCTGGAATTTCTTTTTAATATTTTCTTTGACTAATTCCGGATTGCTCCGAATTAACTTGATGTCCAACATAAAAAATTCGTTCCCTTCTGTAATTTACTGTATCCGTAGGTCGGCTGACCGACATATTGTATAAACGGAAGCAATTTTACTGCCGCGTCAAGCTTTCCGCCAATGCCGAAAGCTCCTCCTTGCTGTAGAATTCGATTTCCAGCTTTCCCTTGTTGCCGTTCAAGGTGATTTTGACCTTTTTTCCCAATTCCTGCTTCAGGGCAAGCTCCATCTCATCGTAAAAGCTGTCCTTGGCGGCTGCTTTTCCCGTTTTCGCATTTTTTGCGGCTTGATTGTTCTTCTTTCCGCACTTTTCAATATCCCGCACCGTCAGTAGTCCGTCGGCAGCCTTTTTCGCCATTGCGCTCTGCTCCTCGGGGTCATCAATTGCCAATAATGCCCGCGCGTGTCCGGATGAAAGAGCACCGTTTCGAACCATTTTCACCACATTATCGGGCAGATTGAGCAAACGAAGCGCATTTGCGATTACCGGTCTGGACTTTCCGACCCGCTGTGCCACCATGTCCTGCGTCATTTGGTGGGTATCAATCAGCTCACGGTAGCCCAACGCTTCTTCAATTGGGTTCAAATCCTCCCGTTGGAGATTTTCAATCAAGCCAATCTCCATTGCCTCGGTGTCCGTCATCTCCTGCACTACCACCGGCACTTCACTCAAGCCTGCCATTTTGCTGGCTCTCCAACGTCGTTCCCCCGCAACCAGCTGATATCCGCCGTTGGTCATCGGGCGAACCAGCAACGGCTGAAGAACGCCGTGCTCCGAGATAGAATCCGCCAGCTGTGCCAATGCGTTTTCGTCGAAATCCTTTCGGGGCTGATTTTTATTCGGCTCGATCTCACTGATACGTAAGGTCACCACGCCGTTGGTGTGGTCGGTACTGTTGTCCACAAAAAGGGCATCTAAGCCTTTTCCCAATCCGCTTTTTCTTGCCATATGAGCATTCCCTCCCTATATTTGCTTGCTCCGGGAATATTCTTAACGATTTTGCTTGATAATTTCCTTTGCGAGGTCATTATAAGCCTTAGTTCCTTTTGAGCCTCTGTCATAATATTGAATCGGTTGTCCGAAGCTGGGCGCTTCCGAAAGCCGAACATTCCGCGGCACCACTGTTTTGTAAACCTTTTGCGGGAAGTATTTTTTCACTTCATCCACTACCTGTAGGGTTAAATTGAGTCTGCCGTCATACATGGTCAGCAAAACGCCCTCAATTTCGAGACAGCAGTTGTAAAGCCGCTTGACGTTCCGTACCGTTTCCATCAATTGAGATAATCCCTCCAGTGCATAATATTCGCATTGGATCGGAATCATAAACGAGTGGCTGGCGGCAAGTGCATTTAAGGTCAGCAAGCCTAACGAGGGCGGACAATCGATCAAAATGAAATCGTATTTTTCCTTGATCGGCGTCAATGCCAGCTTCAAGCGATAAACACGATCTTCCATGTCAACCAGCTCGATTTCCCCACCTGCCAGCATAATACTGCCGGGAATCATATCGACATTTTTATAAGCGGAAGAGATAATCACATTTTCCGCCTTTTCATCCTGAAGAATAATGTCATAAATTGTCTTTTTATTATTTCGTTTATTGAGACCCATCCCACTGGTAGCATTTCCCTGCGGATCCAGATCAATCAGCAATACTTTTTTCTTTTGCTGACCCAACGCCGCCGCAATATTCACCGCAGATGTTGTTTTTCCGACACCGCCCTTTTGATTGGCGATTGAAATGACCTTGCTCAACACGAAACCTCCTTTTTTTCGAAATTGCCGCATTCGGCGACAAAAAATTCAGGACCCGTATAGGACCCCTAAGCCAAATGGTTTCCGAATATTATTTTATAAAGGGCAATGCCCTGTTATTTCGTTTCCGAGGAACTGCTTCTGCCGATAGGCAGCCGCTCCGATTCAATCTACTCCCGATTGCTTATTCAAACACATACCTCTTGCGCAGCGGAGCGAGCAGCGTTTCAATAGTTTTAAAAGCAAATTGCTTTTAAAACTATTATAACATAAATTCAATCAAAATAAGGTTTTGATTGCCGCCGCAGGCGGAAGCACTGCAAAGCAGTGCAATTTATCGTTGCAATATAAAAGCGATGGTGCTTTGCACCATCCAGCCGCAATTCTTGCGGCGCGCAGATGTGCTTGCACATCTGCTTTCACTTTTTATTATAACATACTTTCCGTATATTTCAAGCCAAAAAAGAGTTTTTTCCTATCTTTTTTCTTAAAATGTTTCACATGAAACATTTTAAGAAAAAACCTCCTCGAAGCCTCTTTATAAGATTCACTTTCCATTGTTAAAGATAAAATAAAAGCCGTTACCTGTCGGCAACGGCTTTTATGGGGGAAGGACATTTATATTTACCTTTTAGAAAAGGAAAATATCATTATTGTGCTAATGGAGATAGCACTTTCATCCTTTAATCGGAATGCGAACACGATACTCAATAAATTCGCTGTCCTGCTTTTTTTCGGCTTCCGCTTGGATTCCCGCCTGCTTCATGGTTTCCAGCGCCTTGTTAATGGTATTGATAAACAGGCGCACATCCTTCACCAGCATGATTTTCTTTTTTTCCTGCTTCGACGCAGATAACAGCTGCTTAATATAAGCCTCCGTTCGCGTCACGTTTAAATCCTTTTCGGCAATATGTAATAACGCCTGCCTCCGTTTTTCCTCATCATTGATTCTTAACAGTGCTCGGGCATGACGTTCGGTCAAATTGCTT